>CASFOM010000088.1 GCA_949296295.1 uncultured Alistipes sp.
AAAACAAATGATTGCTAATTTTTTCATAAGAATAATTTTATTTTAGTAACTGAAACCATACCTTTACAAAGGTAAAAAAATGTATCGATAAAATATAAAATGGACTTGTTTTTGTTTCTATTGTTGAATTAAAAGGATTTATTATGGAACAGACCTATTCTGCTGCCCATTCCAGATATGAACGTATGGAATATACTCGATGTGGAGAGAGTGGATTATTATTACCCCGCATTTCTTTGGGCTTTTGGCATAATTTCGGAGAATCAGATGATGATTTGATGGGACAACGTATGGTATTTTCTGCTTTTGATCAAGGAATTACTTATTTTGACTTGGCTAATAATTATGGTCCTCCTCCAGGTAGTGCAGAAGAACGTTTTGGCAATATCTTACATAATCATTTGAGAGGCTATCGGGATGAGATGTTGATAGCAACGAAGGCAGGACATGCCATGTGGTCAGGACCTTATGGAGACTGGGGGTCCCGAAAAAGTTTAATAGCCAGTATCGATCAAAGTTTACGTCGGTTACGGTTGGAATATGTGGATATTTTTTATTCTCATAGATATGATCCTCAAACTCCTTTGGAAGAAACGATGATGGCTTTGGCAGATATTGTGACTAAAGGGAAAGCATTATATGTCGGATTATCTAAATACCCTGCGGATAAGTTGAAGGAAGCAGTAGTGCTGTTGAGAAGAGAACATGTGCCTGTTGTGGTTCATCAGGTTCGGTATTCTATGTTTGTGCGGGAGCCTGAAATGGAATTATTGGAATTGCATCAGTCTTTAGGTTTGGGGACTATTTCCTTTTCCCCATTAGCTGGAGGTTTACTTAGTGGGAAGTATTTGTCTGGCATCCCTATTCATTCACGAGCTGCAGGGAATAGTCCTTTTTTAACGCCGGAGACGGTGATGTCAAGAATGCAACAAATTAAGGCTTTGAATGAAGTGGCTTTATCAAGAGGGCAAACCTTGTCACAAATGGCAATTGCTTGGCAATTATATGACAATCGTGTCTCGTCGGTATTATGTGGAGCGAGTTCTCCTGAGCAAATTCAAGAAAATATAGGAGCATTGTCTAATATTCAATTTTCATCATCTGAATTAACTCGTATCTCAGAAATTTTGAAATAAAAGTGATAATAAAAACAAATCCCGGACAAGTAAAAAAGTCCGGGATTTGTTTTTTATATTTATTCGGATATTACTTCATTTCCAGAGGCTAAATTGATGAATATATCAGGGTAAGTTTTGTCATTGGAAGTCTTTTCATATCTGATAAAACCGTAACCTTCTTGCCCTGGATAAATTGGTAAAAAGTTTACGCCTTCATGTAAAGGAAGAGAATAATCTATTGACCCATTATCTAAATTGACAATTCTTAGAGCTATATTGTTTCCTCCTGTTGCTCCGACGAAGAGAATAATGTGTTCATCTGCTTTATAATATAATCCTGTCGGGTTTGGAATTTCGTCATAACTTCCGGGAGTTAATGGATAAGTTTCTTGAGGAGTAGCACTTACTGTTTTTAATCGATTTTCAGGATATTTGTTTAGGAAAGTATAATGAGCCATATTACAAACAAATGCGTTAATAGGAATACGGTCTATACTTTCACTGGTTGTGCCTTCTTTAAGTGTTTTACAAGAAGCGTCAGAGAATGGTTCATAAGCAGTTGACCGAGCTTCTTCATAGAGTGATATTTCTGCTAATGCAACAATTTCTTTCCCTTGGTATTCAGAGGAGTATAATTCCATAGTTAGGGAAGTTATTCCTCTGGTATCAGGGAAATTAACAATAAAAGGAGTATTTCCTACGACGATTGTAGAATCCAAAAACAATTCATTTTGAATTGTCCCTGTTGAATAATATAGTTTTATTTTAGAGAAAGAACGATCTTTAATTTCTTGGGCAGGTTGAATGGATATGTATTTGGGCGAACCTACTGTACTGATTGTATATTGAATGGATATGTAATCAGGAGAAGAAAGTTCTGCAAATGCATACGAATGGGGGTTTCCATCATAACTACAAGATATGGGGTATATTTCAGAGTTATTATATTCTTTACCTTTTATCCATTGTGCGTCTAAAATTTCTATTTGAGCTGGGCCAGAAAAGTTGTTTGATGATTCTGGAATATAACTGGTTGTCCCTTCTTGACTTACCGAAATGGTTTTTTTATCTGTATTGTTAAAAACAATGATTTCATCGGATCTGGATTTATAGTTTCTATTTTGTGCTACACTTATCCCTAATTTATTGTCAGTTACATAATCTTTAATAAAGAGCCATGATGTAGATTTATTATCTTTTCTTCTGTATTGCCATCCATAATCGGAACTTACAAAGATTATTTTTTCAGTAGCTTCTGTTCCAAAATTATGAACGAGATCTTTTTCATTAATATTGATGACTGAAATAGGATTCTTAGGCAATTCAATAGGTTCTTTATCGCATGACAGGAACACCAGACCTATACATGTTGTGAGTAAAAGTTTTGTTTTCATAGCCAACCGTTTTTATAAAATGAATATTATGTTCCAAATATAATAATTATTTTTTAACTTAAAAAGAAAAGAAGAAAATATATCATGTATTTTTAAAAAAATAGATTTATAGGTCGAATTTTATTATTTGTTTGTTCTTTAAGATGTTTCGTATAGAGAAGGGGTTATGGTACATATAAAGGAGGATTAATTTTTAGGGAAATACCAATAATAGATATGTATTGCTATTGAATAATTTAGTATATTGGTAAATAATAAGATTTATTTATTATTGTTTTCAGAAAACTAGTCATAAAAAAACGAGGACCTTTTAATTTCCCCGTTTTTTTATGACTAATAAAATATATATGATGTTATTTTAGTTTTGCCAAAGCTTCTTTGATACGACGCAAAGCTTCAATCAGATTTTCATCAGAAGTAGCATAAGAAAAACGCAAGTATTCAGGGGCTCCGAAAGCGGCACCACCTACTGTTGCTACATGTCCTTCTTCAAGGAGATACATTGCTAAGTCAGCAGCATTATTGATGGTTCGTTTTCCGTCAGATTTCCCGAAGTAGTAACTTACTTCAGGGAATAGATAAAATGCGCCTTGAGGGATATTTACCTGGAAGCCGGGAATTTCTTTGGCTAATTTTACTACAAGATTTCTTCTACGTTCGAATGCTTCTCTCATATCCGCTACACATGATTGGTCCCCAGCGAATGCTGCAACAGATGCTTTTTGTGCAATAGAAGAGGGTCCGGAAGTGTATTGGCTTTGCAGTTTGTTACAAGCAGATGCAATCCATTGTGGGGCAGCGAGAAATCCAATACGCCATCCGGTCATAGCATAAGCTTTGGAAACGCCGTTTACAATAACTACACGATCCTGAATATTGTCAAATTGAGCGATACTCTGGTGTCCGCCCATATAATTGATGTGTTCGTATATTTCGTCTGAAATAACGATGATTTGAGGATATTTAGCCAATACATCTGCTAATCCTTTTAGTTCGTCATAAGTATATACACTTCCTGTCGGGTTGGAGGGAGAACAAAGGATTAATGCTTTTGTTTTTGGAGTAATAGCAGCTTCCAGTTGTTCTGGAGTAATTTTGAAATCTTGTTCAATACCAGCAGAAATCACCACATTGGTTCCTTCTGCCAATTTTACCATTTCTACATAACTAACCCAATAAGGAGCAGGAATGATGACTTCATCTCCTGGCCCTACTAAGCTTAGTACAGCATTACAAACAGATTGTTTTGCGCCATTTGAAACAACAATTTGTTCAGGTTTAAAGGTTAAATTATTTTCATTCTTCAACTTTGCACAAATGGCTTTGCGTAGGTCCATATAACCTGGAACGGGAGAATAGAACGAGAAGTTGTCATCAATAGCTTTTTTTGCTGCTTCTTTGATGTGATTCGGAGTATTAAAATCGGGTTCTCCTACACTGAGGTTGATTACATCTATCCCTTGAGCTTTCAACTCATTGCTCTTTTGCGACATGGCTAAAGTTTCCGAAGGGGAAAGGGCAGCCAGACGATCTGAAACTTGATTCATGAAGATTGTTTTTTAAATTATGATTCTGACATGCAAAGATAAATACAAAAACGATAATTATAACAATAATGAATAAGAATAAAATAGGAGAAAAAGAATACAAAATTCATGATTATAAAAATGCAGAGTTTTGGTTACGGTATGTGATTATATCTTGTATGAAAATTATCGGGAATCCATGGTCTTTTGAAAATCTTACAATTTCAGGGAAACGAGCCATGGTTCCATCATCATTGGTCAGTTCACATAGTACGGCATAGGGAGGTAATCCGGCTAATTTCATTAAATCGATGCTCCCTTCGGTATGTCCTTCACGTTCCAGTACACCTCCTGGTCTGGCAATTAAAGGGAATATGTGTCCAGGATGGTGCAATGAATCGGGAGTGGCCTGGTTATTAATAGCGGTTCTGATTGTTTGTAATCGGTCTGCTGCAGATACTCCTGTGGTAACCCCTTCGGCAGCTTCTATGGATATGGTAAATGCTGTTCCGAAGATACTTGTATTGTGAGTTACCATGGGCGTAAGAGCTAATTCAATAGCTTTTTCTTGGGGAAGGCATAAGCAGACAATTCCGCTGCAGTGTCGAATCATGAGAGCCATGTCTTTTACTTGCATGTTAGAGGCCGCAAATATAAGATCTCCTTCATTTTCTCTATCTTCGTTATCCATTAAGAGAATTCCTTTCCCATTTTTTAATGCATCACAGGCATTTTTTATTCGTTCCTTGATAGAAGTGATATTTGTTCTCATATTGAAATTTGTTTGAAATATGAGGCAAAATTAAAATCGGACAGGAATAATTATAGAGTCTATTTTTGCTATATTGTCCTTTATTTTTGCATTGAAAATAGGAATGAAATTATTGTGCTACGAGTTGACTATTAGAAAGGAATCTCCTCGCTATTACTAACATTAGTTGGAATAGGATGTGTCGATTAGGGAATTAAATTATGTATAGAAGAAAAAAACGCCAGAGTTTGCAGGTAATCAGGTATTTATATAAAAGAAGATGTGTCAAATTATAAATCTGACACATCTCTGATGAATATTATCGGAAAAGAATATAAATATTTTACCTGAAGTAAACGTTTAAGTCCTTGTCCCCAAATGATGTCACAGGTTACAATTGGTCATATAACCATAACATTAGTTCATGAATGAGGATTATTCAATAAACCGCACCTTCCCCATATCTCTTGGTTTGGCTTCTGGTGTTTCATCAGGATATCCGAATGCAATACAGTATAAAAGTTGATATCCTTCCGGGAGGTCCAATTTTTTTAAATATTCTGCGGCAGCAGGAGTTTTCATAAAAGAAACCGGACTTCCTAAACAGCAAGAACCAATTCCCATGGACCAGGCTGCGAGAATCATATTCTCTCCCATTAATCCACAGTCAATTTGTGAAATACGATAAGAAGTGTCATTTGCAATGAAAACAACAGTAGGGGCATTACGAAACATATTCTTAAAATTGGGATCATCAGCCATTTTGCTCTCCTTTTTAAATATTTCAGTAATCCCGTTGATAAATTCAGGATTATCTACTACACGAACTTCCCAAGATTGTTTGTTTTGTCCGTTTGGAGCATTGATACCGCAATTTAATATAATTTGCATGGTATCTCTATTTACAGGTTGAGGTTTGTACTGGCGGATACTTCTACGAGACAGGATGGTTTCAATAACGGGATTTGAAACCGTCTCATTTATAGCTTCTTTTCCTTCTACAGTATCTTTGGAGGGTGTTTCAGTATTTCCACAACTGACCAGAATTCCCAAACAGAATATTCCGGCCCATACGGTTAATTTATTCATTTTTATTCTCCTTTTAACATTGATAAAGACAAAGTTAAAAATTATATTTCAAACAGGAGGATTGATGAAGAACAAAATATTTTGCTATTTCTAAAAACTTTTTCCTTGTTTAAGTGTTTCCACAAATTGGTCAATACGTTGCATTTCCTTAGGTATATTGATATTTTGCGGACAATGTGGATTGCATTGTTCGCATCCGATACAATGATTGGCTTGCCGTAGGCGAGGAACAGAACGGTCGTATCCTATTAGAAATGCTCTCCGGGCTTTTTGGTAATTGCTGTCCTGGGAGGAGGAGGGCATATTCCCTTCATTGATGCATTTGTTAAAATGCAGTAGGATCCCTGGAATATCCAATCCATAAGGACATGGCATACAGTATTTACAGTCATTGCAAGGAATTGTCGGATATCGAAGTAGTTGTTGCGCAGTTTCTTCCAAAAAGATTTTGTCATCATCGGTTAACGGTTCCAATGGAGAATAGGTCCGTAGGTTATCTTGCAGGTGTTCCATATAGGTCATACCACTTAATACGGTCAATACCCCTGGAAATGAACCTGCAAATCGGAAAGCCCAGGAAGCAACACTCGATTCCGGTTGTTTTTGCTTTAGTTTGGCAGCAATATGGTCATGCACATTAGACAGACGACCTCCTAACAACGGTTCCATAATCACAGCCGGAATATTTCGTTTTTCAAGTTCTCCATATAGATATTCCGCATCAGTATTACGAGGGTTTACTTCTTTGGCATGTTTCCAATCTACATAATTTAGTTGAATCTGGACGAAATCCCATTGATAGTCATCGTGTCGGGAAAGCAGATAATCAAATACTTTGATATCTCCATGATATGAGAATCCGAGGTTGCGGATTTTTCCTGCCTCCCGTTCTTTCAGGAGAAAATCCAAAATGCCGTTATTTATGTAACGGTTTTCAAATTCTTTCATTCCATTCCCCATTCCAACACCATGCAACAATAGATAATCAATATAATCTACTTGTAATTCCCGAAATGAGTTGCGATACATGGCAATAGAGGCTTCTCTTTCCCAAGTGGAAGGAGCAAAATTGGATAATTTGGTCGCAATAAAATATTGATTGCGGGGATGGCGACTGAGAGCGATACCTGTCGCATATTCCGAACGACCTTTACAATATGCGGGGGATGTATCAAAATAATTTACCCCATGAGCAATGGCATAATCGACCAATTCATTAACCGTTTCCTGATCAATTTCTTCTCCGTTCCCATTATTGATGGTTGGCCATCGCATACATCCGTATCCTAACAGTGAGACCTTATCCTTGGTTTTAGGATTGATGCGGTAAGTCATCTGATCGGTAGGTATTTCTTTTGTTGCCGATGTTTTATCCATTAAAGAACTATTTTTTGTACGACATCCGGCTAATGCAATTGTAGATATTGTTGCACCGGTTCCGAGTCGTTTTAAAAATTCTTTTCGGTTTATATGTTTTAATGAATCCATGATATTTTATATTAAATGGTTCTGTGATTTTTGTGCCCTTCTACATAAATAGCACTGAAAGGTCTTGCCGGGCATAAATTTTCACATGCTCCACAACCAATGCATCGTTCTATGTTTATAGCAGGAATTTTAGGAGAATCCGGTAGATTTGGATCGGATGGAATCATTGTTATTGCTCCGGAAGGACAATGTCTTGCACAATTTCCACAGGTTACACCATCTGTTAAAGGAATGCAATTTTCTTTTATCCATACAGCATGCCCAATCTGAATAGCAGATTTTTCGGCAGGAGAGATTTTTATAATAGCACCGGAAGGACATACTTCAGAACATTTGACACATTCAGGTCTGCAGTATCCTCGTTCGTACGACATTCTCGGCTGCATTAATGTCTCCAATTCAGTAGAAGGACGTAGTACATGGTTGGAACACACTGTTACACAGAGTTGACATCCGGTACAATGAGTGGTTAAATGCCGTATTCCTTTGGCTCCAGGAGGTACGATAGGTGTGAGTCGATTGGGAATTTTTTTATCAAGAATTACAGCCAATCCTCCATCTACTTTCTTTTCTTGAGCTTTAAGTGCTGCAGTACTTGCCAATATACCTATTCCTGAAAGGAAACTTTTTCGAGTAGCATTGTTTCCTTCTTTTTTCTCTTCTTTGTTTTGAATTTTTCTCTTTCGTAGCTTATATTGAATAGCATTGTGCCGACAGGCTTGAATACAATCCATACAGACGACACATCTACTGTAATCTATTTCATGTTTTTCGGAATTAATGCAGGAAGCTTTGCATTGTCGGGTACAGAGCGTACAATTGTTGCATTTTTCTTTATCAATGGTGGGACGGAACAGGGAGTATCTTGATAAAAGACCTAAAAGGGTTCCTACGGGACAAATTGTATTACAATAGGTCCGTCCGTTCTTCCATGCTAAAATAATCAATAAAATGATGGTTATTAGAGCGATAACTAATGTAGATATACCTTTTATCCATACATCTACGGAGTAAAAAGCGTAGCTGTTCAAATGCTCGGCCAATAAAGCTAATCCGTTATTCATCCATATCCATACTGGAGAAAACAAGTTTTGGGCAATTCGTCCATATGCGCTGTACGGATCAAGCAGGGCAGTTAAAGCTCCTATTTCGATTAGTAGAGAAAATAAGAATATACCGAGTAGGGTATATCTTAACCAGGACAAGGCAGGGGAATAAGAAAACCGATATTTTTTCTTTTTCCTTTGGGTATTAATTCGAGAAATAATATCTTGAAAAATACCTAAGGGACAAATGATGGAACAATAGATTCGCCCAAATAAGAGTGTTACTAAAACAAGCAGGATGACTATTCCTGTATTTAAAGCCAATAATGCTGGAATAAATTGTATTTTGGCAAGCCATCCGAACCATGTATGTAAAGTTCCTGAAAAATCGAGGAATAACAATGTTATTAAGGAAAAACAGATTGTCGCTAAGATAATTCTGAGGTTGCGTAACATGATTGCCGTTGGTTTATGGATAAGTTTTCTTTTAAATGATTATCTCAAAAGTGAAAGAGAAACTTATTCTGTTTTTAACTGTTTGGAAAATAACTTTATTTAATTCCATGGGGGATTATTTTCCCCAATGGATCAGAAATTCTACTGTGGCAGGATCATAGTGAGAGAAAAATAAACTTTCTCCTTTGTCAAGAGAAGCTATGGTGGCCATATCTTTTTGAGATAATTCAAAATCAAATACCTCCATATTTTCTTTCATTCGTTCGATTCGAGTTGATTTGGGAATGACTACAATTTGGCGTTGAATGAGGAATCGTAGGGCAACTTGTGCAATTGTTTTTCCATATTTTTCTCCAATTGTTTTTAGTATTTCGTTGGAGAAAAAATTGTTTTTCCCTTCTGCAAAAGGACCCCAGGACATGATTTGTGTCCCATATTTCTGCATGATTTGTTGTGGTTTGATTTGTTGGTTGAAAACATGAGTTTCTACCTGATTGACAGCAGGCTTTATTTCACAAAATTCTGCAATATCAATAAAACGGTCAGGGTAAAAGTTAGATACACCAATAGCTCGTACTTTCCCTGCTTTATAGGCTTCTTCCATAGCTCGATAAGTCCCGTAATAATCATTGAATGGCTGATGTATGAGCAATAGGTCCACATAGCTTGTTTGTAATTTTTCCAAAGATTCTTCAATGGAGGCTTTTGCTTTTTCATAACCGGCATTGGAAATCCATATTTTTGTGACAATAAATAATTCTTTACGGGAGACACCACATTTGGAAATAGCTTCTCCTACACCTTCTTCATTATGATAAGCTTGTGCTGTGTCTATTAGTCGGTACCCAGTATGGATGGCATCTAAAACACAACGTTCGCATTCTTGGGGATTTACCTGATAAACTCCATATCCTAAAATAGGCATTTCAACGCCATTGTTCAATTTTACGTATTCCATAAATTAATTTTTCAAAAAGTAGGTTATAGATGATTTTGTTTGTTTTTCAATGCAAAGATAGTATTGAAACGGAAAGAAATAAATAAATGAATTACAGATATAGATACCATTTTTACCGATTTGCAAAGTGAGGTGTTTTTAATATAAGGTTTGTATTTATTTGGATTGACTATTTTGTCGTATTTTTGTATTATGTATTTGTAATAGGGATATTTATGAATGTTCTGCATCGAAAAATAGTCCATGATGTCGGATTGTCATTTAGTCATATGGTATATCCTCGGTTTGTATTACCTTTACATAATCACAGGGAGTATGAATTGATATTATTTACCGGAGGAACAGGAAAAGAGTTTGTTGGAGCGGGAACGGCCGATTATCGTCCGGGAGATATGGCTTTAATAGGAAGTAATATTCCTCATTTACATTTATGCGATGTAATTTTGAAAGGGAGTACAGCGGCAGTCAGTTCAGGAGAGGTTCTGCAATTTCCTCCGGATATTTTCCCATCAGAAATGGAGCTGTTGCCGGATTATCGGGTTATTTATGATTTATTGCAAAGGAGTCAGTACGGAATCCGTTTTTATGATTCTCATTTATTTGATAGTGTCTTGCAGCGAATGAGAATGTTGGATGATTTTTCAGGAATGCGACGAATGGCTCAATTATTATGTATTTTAGATGATTTAGCGCATTGTAATCATTGTGTCTTGTTATCTATGCCTCATCCTCATAGTTGGAATCAACGTTCTGTTGAACCTGTCAGTCAAGTGTATGATTATTTGTTCAGTCATTTTCAGGAAAAGGTTACATTGAAAGAATTAGCAGGCTCGACGG
>CASFOM010000089.1 GCA_949296295.1 uncultured Alistipes sp.
ATAAAACAATCTCTTTATATCCTTACCCTATTAAATAACGAGACTTGGGAAGTTTGGACAACACCCAAGCAATAACATAACTGATTATAAAAGCTAAAATTGCAATTATAGGAATTTGAAAATAAGGAGCAATACCCCATTGACAAACCCAGTCATGAATATATTGAACAAAAAAGAAATGAACTAAATAAATTCCAAAACTAAGGATAGCCGCCTGCCTTAACCAAATATTCACACGCTCATTTTGAATATGAACCTTTTGTAACATAGCAAATGCCGCAAAAGTCATCAAGAAAACATTAATATTTGTAAAATACCAAATTATTTCCAGAGCAGAGTAATTCTTTTCAACAGAAATAAATCCTAAAAAAGTAATTATATAACCCAATAGAAAAACAGGTACTGATATGAATATGGTTTTCTTAACAGACCAATTAAACGGATATTTATTCATATAATATCCCAGCACCAAATATCCCAAAAATCCAGAGGTATAATAAAACATTCCTATCGCATTCCAATCACAAACCCCTAATATTCCCATATTTCCAAAATTTCCTTCATATCCTACAACAGGTGCCAATAATTGCAAATAAGGCAGAAACAACGAAATACCCCAAATTTTTAAAAACAATTCCAAATCTTTTTTGGTAGCAGATCGAATCCATGGAGAGATAATAGGAATAAACAAATACAATCCTACCAACATATAAAGATACCACAAAGGAATGGTGGCCAAATTAAATCCAAAAGGGAATGTAATCAAATAACGACAGGTTTGTTCCCAGGAAAACATCCCATAAAAATAATAGAAAAAAGGTGTTATCAATGACCAGAAAATCAAAGGAAAGACTATTTTACTCAATCTTCTTTTATAAAAAACAGGAGCTGGTTGCGATGTTGGCAATAAAAGAACTCCCGAAAACATAACAAACAAGGGGACACAAGCCCGTGTCAATGTTCCCCAAGCACTCCCCGACAAAAAATCAACAGGAGATTCTTCAAAAGCTGCCACATAAAAATCACAACTATGTGCAAGGACAACAACGAAACAAGCAAGGATACGTGCAAAATCAAGCCAATGTATCCGTTCTGAAAGTAACTCTTTTTGCATTTTTATTCTGGATTAATAGTTGTAACACTCTTTTTAAAACAAAGGTCTGAAAACTCCGAAATCAATGAAGCACAACGTAAAGGTTCTTCAATAAATCCCATATGTCCCGAATGTTCAAGCCATTCAACACGAGCTTGAGGCTGTTCTTCCTTGATAATCTGAGCAACTTCTTGTGGAATATACTCATCTTTTTTCCCAAAAATATAAAGTTGTGGGACACTACTGTTCCGCATCAAAAGAGAACGATCCGTTCTCTCCGCCATACCATTCAATAACGCCACTATACCATCATCTTCCGTCAACATGACCTGAAACCCCATATTTTCTATCCACTCTCCCTTGTTTTTCCGATTTTCCAAAGCAAAAGCTTTAGACGGAGAGACACGTGACAATAACTCTTTCTTCCCAGAACGAACAAGAGCCATTTCTCGCATACGATCCCGACGTTTCTCTTCTGTATCGGATTTGGGCGTGGAATGTAAAAGGACAAGACCTGATAACATATCCGGATATTTTTCCAGAAAAGCAGCAGCTACATATCCCCCCATAGAATGGCCAACCAATACACAACGGTTCACTTTCAATTCCTGAAGCCAATCATGCACCACATCCGCTAAAAATTCCATACTATGTGACTCTCCTACAACCTCTGAAATACCATGTCCGGGAATGTCCATCGCCAATACTCGATAACGAGAAGACAGTAACGGAATAAAATCCTCCCAAATCTCTATGGATTCAAGATAACCATGCAACAATACAATAACATTATCCCCGGTCCCTTCATCAGAATACCGGCTCGCTACATCTCCTGCTACTATTAACTTATCCATAAAATTATTTCTCAAACAAAGTAAGAAAGCTACTCTTCAAGTAGCTTTCTTACTTATTCTATTTCTATTTTAATATTTCCCTAATTCTTTTCTTCTTCATAATCATCATCATCATACTCCTCCTCTTCATCCTCATCCCAATCCTCATCATAATCCTCTTCATCCTCATCCAAATCCTCATCTGAATCGTCGTCACGATCATCATAATAGTCAAGGATTGATTCTCGTTTAGGACGATACACTATATCATCGTCTTCATCCTCATCTTCAATCACTACCTTTTTATCTTTCCCGCTTTTTTTTATCGGTTCTAATCGGGTAGCTTTCTTTAGCAAATCTTCCGAATAGGAATTCGTATCCCGATTCCGGAAATCTCTACCATTTTTCATTAGTTCTAAATAAAGAAATTATTTCCTAAGTTAAAAAATTCATTTCGAGCCATACACTCAGTTTTACACTGCAATAATAATGATTTTTTTACAAAAACAACGCCTCTAAATACTTTTATTTCCTTTAAATGTAAAATATTTCTGCATGAAATAACTAAAGATCACTGAAAGAAGCGTAAGTATGGCATTCGCAATAGAGGGGAAAACACGAAATACTCCTACAAACAACTTTAATCCATAGTATTTCATCAATATATTCATTAAAACAACCAACAAATATCGAAACAATTGAGTCCGATGTCTCAATACAGAATGCTGAAAAGAAATATTACGTCCCAGCCATAAACCTGTAAAAAAAGTAATCGGAAATGTAATTAGAAAAGCGGCCACTTCCGGAGAAATAACCAAATCTCCACCCCAAAGAACAACAAGATCTGCCCGTACAACAACATGGAATATACCAAAGTATAATATCATATCCAACAACATATTCATTCCACCACAAACGGCATAACGAAAAGTCTGCAATGGAAGAATAGACCGGATGAACGGAAAATAAAAACGATCTATCAATCGTATTAAAAAAGCCCGGATACTCATAAATTCATCGGTTGTTGTATTTCTTGTTCAGCATAAATATCCGCCAATTTTTTCAATAAGGCATCTCCTCTTAAATTCCTTGCTACAATTTTTCCTCCGGGTGCTATTAATATATTTTGAGGAATAGAATCTATAAAATAATCATAAACTACCGGAGAATCCCAACCGTTCAAATCACTGACATGCTCCCAGGTCAGATCCTCTTTCTCTATACTTTTTATCCACAGAGCCTTCTCTGTTGATAAATCCAAAGAAACACTAAAAACTGTAAAACCCTTATCCTTATACCGTTTATATGCAGTAACCATATAAGCATGTTCTGCTTGACAAGGCAGATTATCAGAGGCCCAAAAATCAATCAACACATATCCTCCCCGGGCAACTACTTCTGATAATGACAACACATGGCCTGACGTGTCCGGTAAAGCGATTTCCAAATAAGGTTGTCCTACTTCAATACGCTTTTTCCTATCTACCGTTTTTTGTACTTGTCGGACCAACGTTCCCCCTTGAAGATCACGGGATAGTGTTGAAATCAAGGACTCTGTTTCTGAAACGGACAATCTCCGGGACAAATAAGCGGACAATACATAAGCCGATGATGCCGATGAAGGATATTTTTTTACATAAAGAATCATGGAATCAACAGAAGAACAATATCGAGGAAATTCTGTCCGAAAGAGAGCATCCGTTTCTGAACCTTCCACAATGATATCTTGAAGATTATTTAGATTTCCTCGAATAAAAACATGGGTATTTTCCAAAAAAAATTGGGAGACCATACGAGAATCATTTTTGAGAATAATCGCTGCTCGTGACACCTCGGGTAAAACACCCGTAAAAGTAAATTGTCCCTCCTTGCTCTCTGTCGAATCAACAGGAAATTCTGAATCAGGGAATACTAAATATACCATTCCGTTTAAATGCTCAATAGTTCCGGAAATTTTATATCCGGAATATGAAGAACATCCTACCCACACAAACAAAAAACAACTTACAAACAGATAGGTATATTTCATATATTCAATCACTTTACTCGTTCTGGATGCATTCGAATAAACTCATCCCAACTTTTATGGGAAGAAGAGGGAATAGAACCTGAAGACTGATAATAATGACACAAAGCAACTGCTAATCCATCAGTAGCATCCAAATTACGAGGTAATTCCGAAATATGCAGTATCTTTTGCAACATTCTGGCTACTTGTTCTTTAGAGGCCCCTCCAGAACCGGAAACCGCTATCTTTACTTTGGTCGGAGCATACTCGAAGATATCTACATCAAGCACTTGTGCCGCAGCAATAGCGACACCTTGTGCCCGGCCAAGTTTCAACATACTTTGCACATTCTCACCAAAAAAAGGGGCTTCAAAGGCAACTGCATCTGGACGATATTGTCGGACAAGAGCACTTACTCGTTCATAAATATGTTTCAACTTCAAATATGAATTTCCCAATTTCGACAATTCAATATATCCCATCACCACCATTTCCGGATGATTCCCCACAATACGAATGATGCCGTAACCCATCTTGTTGGTTCCGGGATCAATTCCCATAATAACCTGTTCTGTCCTCTCTTTCTGCACCGCCTATTTTTCCTCTTCCAACATCTGTTTCAAACGTTCCACTTCCTTTTCCAAGGCAAACAACTTCTGACGCATTTCAGGAAGAGATTTAAATGCTACTGAAGCTCGCCGACTATCAATAGCATTAAAAGCGGGTGTCCCCAACAATACTTCTCTCTCTTTCCGAACAGATGAGCCTATTCCTGATTGCGAAGCAACCTGAGTATAGGGAGCTATCGTTAAATGGCCCGCTATACCAACCTGTCCTGCAAACATACAGTTCCGACCTACCTTAGTAGAACCGGCAATACCACATTGTGCTGCAGCCACTGTATTCTCATCAATAACCACATTATGTCCTATTTGAATCAGGTTATCCAATTTAACCCCTTTACGAATAATGGTAGAACCCATTGTTGCTCTATCAATACAAGTATTGGCTCCTATTTCCACATCATCTTCCAATACGGTATTTCCTATTTGGGGTATTTTCTTAAACTCTCCATTAACAGGAGCGAAACCAAAACCATCCGCACCTATGACGGCTCCGGAATGAATAATAACCCGATGTCCAATCACACAATCCTCATAAATACATGCTCCCGGATAAATAATTGCATGATCCGAAACACGTACACGATCTCCAATATAGACATACGGATAAATCTGAACGCCATCCTCCAGCACTGCTCCGGCTTCAATCACCGCATATTCCCCAACATACACATCTTTTCCTATAATAGCATCCTTATGTACGGAAGCCAAAGGACTAATCCCTTTTTTACGCGGTTTATTAGCCACATAAAGATCCAAAATCTTGGCGAAACAAGAATAGGCATCATCTACTTTTATCAATGTGGTCTGTACAGGGTGTGTCGGAACAAAAGAACGATTGACAATAACAATGGACGCTCCTGTTGTGTAAATATAATGTTCATATTTAGGATTTGAAAGAAAGGCTAAAGAACCTGGGGTAGCTTCTTCTATTTTAGCCAAAGAAGAAACTTTTACTTCCTTATTTCCATCAATCTCGCCATCCAGAAACGAGGCAATCATTTCGGCTGAAAATTCCATCATAATTTTTCTTATTTTTTAGATTTTTTTTGTTTTCGCTTCACGTCGTTTTACCAACCACTGCGGTAACCAACAAAGAAAAAACAAACCTGACAATATATCTACCGTAAATAATATGTTAATATCTATATTCTGTAATAAGAAATTTAAAATAATAAAAAATATAGCTGCCATTAAAATAATACCTGTGCTTTGGAGGTGACTGAAACCTAATCGCAACATTAAATGATGAATATGACTTTTATCCGGATAAAACGGAGATTTCCCTGATATAATACGTTGTATGAATACGCGCACGGTATCAAAAATAGGAATAAAAATCATTGACATAACCAATATGGGGGCATTAGGGGTATCGAATAATCCACAACGATTCAAATCACTGAACTTTAATCCCAAAAAAGAGATAATAAGTCCCAACATCAAAGAACCGCTGTCTCCCATAAACACTTTCAATCGGGAACCGGTAACATTATACATGAAAAATACGACCAACGTTCCCAACATACCCATTCCCAATGCCGCATAAACAGGAATACCATTATACCAATACCAACCACATAATGTAGCAATAGCAATGGAACTGAGACCGGAACAAAGCCCATCCACTCCATCAATCAAATTAAATGCATTGACAATTAAAACGACTAAACAGATAGTAATTGGAATACCCACCGTTGCAGGAATATCCCAAATACCAAACAGTCCATAAAAACTTTTCATATAAATCCCGCCTGCTACCAACATCAAGGAGGCCAAAATTTGTACGACAAACTTACCTTTATATCCTACTCCCACCAAATCATCTGCCAACCCAACAAAAAACAATGATATCAAGCCGGCAGAAAAAAACATAAATTCCGCGATGAAAGGATCCTCATAACCTACATTCAAGGCATCTCCCATCACATAACGAAGCCCCAAGGTAAGACAAAACGGAACTAAAATACCCGGGAAGAACGAAACTCCTCCCAAGCGAGGAATTGCTTTTTCATGAACTTTCCGAGCATTCGGAACATCGAACAACCTTTTCTGTTTTGAAATAATTACAATATTGGGAATGGTTAACCATGCCAATAACAACGAAATAAACAAAGGCAACAATACATAAATCGCCATAATTTCCAGATAAGTTGGTTATTCTTACAAAAGTAATATATTTTTCAATTCTCCCCACGAAAAACCTCTTAAAAACAAGTATGCATACAAAAATTCCCAGACCTGAAACAAATGGTCCGGGAATCCTCCAATCAAGTACTAATTAAAAATATAACTCAAACGTGTTTTATATATTTTTTATTTTGTTTTAGAGACAATATCTATCCTGTTTATTTAAAATACATCAAGCTATATATTTAAAAAATAAAGACCTCACTATACTCTTTATAAAAATAATCATATGACTTTACTCTTCTCCGTCATATATAAAATATTTCTTCCCATTATATTCACTTTCCAATAAATTCGAACGATAAACAAAACGAATCAAATCTTCTGATATCAACAATTTTCGTTCTTTAGGACACTGAAAACTAAGATAACCGTCCTGACCATGAAATCCCTCTTGCGCTGTAACCAAGAAATAAGGGTCAATAAACAAGGTGTCACCTTTCATCTGATATCCCAAAGCTATTTCTCGAGCATTCCTTTCGGCAACTACCTGAGAAGAACCCAGACTTGAACGCCTATACTCCATCAGAAAATCATTGCCGTTATCCTGTTTGGGAGATATCCAAATCCCATTTTGTATCAACACATAATCCTTATCCGGACTAAACAAAATAGCTCCAAACCGATAATTAACCGCTTTATACGGACGATCCCAACGCTTTACAAAAAGAGTATCCCCAAGAGGTTGCACCGTTATTTTATCAACGACAGTAGCCCTTGCCCCATTATTAATCATTTCCCGAGCAACAATTGTTCCGGAACCTGCCCATAAACAAACCCATCCGGCAACAAACAAAGTATAGACCAACCAATGTATGCGAAAATGGAAAATCATTTTTATAAACAACAACAAAACAAAGGTTATAGGAATCAACAAAGAAGCTCCTAACAGAGAAATGATCAAGGCAGGATCTGACGAGGTAAGAACAGATACTAAAGGTTGCGTATACACCAAAGCATAACAACAAGCTATTAACAAAAACAAAACAACAGCCGAAAGAGATACAGCCACTATAGACGCCAACAACAATAAAACGAAACGTATCAGACGACATATGGCATAGACTATATTGGCAAATATAGAAGCTGATTTCTTATTTTTCGGATGGCTCGACTTCATATCTATCTCTCGAAGAAAAGAGTCTTCAATAGAAGATACCGTAATTTTCTCTCCTGTCATTTCCAATTTCTGACGCGGAGTTACTGCTTTAGGAATAATCAACCAAGCAAATAAATAGGCCAATACCACAAAACCAATGGAACTTTCAAAATCATTACCTCCATGAATCAGTAAAAAACCGCTGAAAACCAATAGTAACAAAGCAAAACTGCGTAAAATACCCACCTCTATATTGAAATAGGAGGCCAAGCCGTTCAATACACCTCCAAGGTGCGCTCCATCCATATTTCTATAAAGACGTTTCTGTATCCGAGGTTCAGGAAGCGGTGAAGATAAAGGTTCTTCGTGTTCTGTTTCCACAGGATCTCCCAATTGATGAATAATATCTGCTACACACGATAATGTTACCGGGTCGGAAATATCGGACTGACGGGATAAAATCAACTCTGCAATACGAGCTTCTATATCTCCAATAATTTCCTTCCCTTCCGTTCCTCGCGAGCCATAAACCTGTTCCAAACGCTTAAGATAGGTTTCCAGCATCTCATAGGCATCCGTCTCGATTTGAAACGAAATACCGCAAATACTTGCCTGAATAGTCTTTTCCATAATGGTTCTCTTTTTTATTATTTCGCCCCTGTACGTATTCGGTAAATCTGTTCTACCAACTGATTCCACGTTTCGTCAAGTTGTGTAAGAAGGGCCAATCCTTTCTCCGTAATTGAATAATATTTCCGCGGAGGACCTTGAGGAGATTCCTCCCACCGGTAAGATAACAAACCCTGATTTTTTTGACGTGTAAGCAAAGGATAAAGTGTTCCTTCAACTATAATCATTTCTGACTCCTTCAACTCTGCAATAATGGCAGATGCATATGCATCGCTCCTCGACAAAATGGACAGAATACAATATTCCAATATTCCTTTCCGCATTTGTGCTTTCAAATTATCTATATTCGTACCCATATTTCCTATTTATATTTTTCCCGATTCTCACGAATTTGAGATAATTCCGTTTCCGTTGCTGCTCGGGGTATAATCAACCACAATCCTATATATAAAATAACTATCGTAAAAAAGGTCAAAAATGCTAATATGACCACTGCTAAACGTAACTTTGAAGGGCTAACGCCAAAAAAGGCAGCTACCCCTCCACAAACGCCGCCAATCACTCCTTGAGGATCTCGACGAAGCGACTTGCTTTCTCTTCTCATTCTAATATCCATCTTCTGAACTGTCTTTTAATATCGTTCTTCCCGCATCCGGTCCATCATTTCCAACTCTTCCGGTGTACGTGCCACAGGGACCACAATCCATAAAATAATGTAAATCCAAACACTTAACCCGGCTAAAAAAATCAATAAAAAAGTCACTACGCGTACTATAACCGTGTCTATTCCGAAAAATGCTGCTGCCCCACTACAGACACCTCCCAAAACCCGATGCTTCGGATCCCGCATAAAACGACGACCCAAAGGTGCTGCCTGATAAGGGGGAGGAGTAACCCTGCCTCCTTCCGATTCATTACTGAATGTTGCCGGAGAACCGATAATGGATATCATATCCCGAACCATGTCAATACTTACCACTTTAACCCCTAAAGCCCCCCTGTTCCGAAAAATTTCAGCTATACGATTTTCAATATCCTGCATCGTTTCCTCTTGCTCCCCAGCATTCAACCGCCCGGAAATATCATTGAGATAAGACTTCAAAAGAGAATATGCATCCTCGTCTGCAATAAATGCCATACCAGCAATGTTGATAGTCACCGTCTTTTTCATAAATCACCTGTTCAATTACATAAATAAATTTTTACACCAAGTATTTTGGTATCACAAATATAGTAACAAAAACAATACCTTGCAATACAAGGTATTATAAAAAAGAACACATCAACAATTCCGCAAACAGTTATATCATTAATTATCAACATGTAACAACAATAATTTATCTGTTTTTCATAACGCATTATTTTTTGTATGGGGAGGTTTTTACCTCAAATAAATTTTAAATTTCCACAGGAACAAACCCAAGAATCATTCGTAAATCGAAAAACATAGATTATTAAAAAACTATCGAAATGATATTTTATGCTTATCTTTGAAGGATAAAAATCTTAATAAAGATTGAACATCAATGAAAGAAGTTAGAAATAACGAGAGCGACGCTGAATATGAGTCAAAAATTCGCCCAACTGAGTTGGCCAGTTTTTCCGGGCAACCCAAAATTGTAGAGAATTTGAGGGTATTCATCAAAGCTGCTCTGATGCGAGGTGAATCACTTGACCATGTTCTTCTGCATGGACCTCCCGGATTGGGAAAAACAACTTTAGCCAATATTATCAGTCATGAAATGGGAAGTGCTTTAAAAGTCACTTCCGGTCCCGTATTGGATAAACCCGGAGATTTGGCCGGCCTTTTAACCAATTTACAGGAAGGAGATGTTCTTTTTATCGACGAAATACATCGATTGTCTCCCATTGTAGAGGAATATCTGTACTCCGCCATGGAAGATTATACCATAGATATTGTATTGGACAAAGGGGCCAGCGCTCGAAGCATTCAAATCAGTTTGGCTCCGTTTACATTGATTGGAGCTACAACACGAAGCGGACTCTTGACTTCTCCTTTACGTGCCAGATTCGGAATACAATGTCATTTGGAATATTATGATGCTCCTACGTTAAAGAAAATAGTAAAACGTTCCGCTTCCATATTAGGCGTAGGGATAGCAGAAGAAGCTGCATTGGAAATAGCCATGAGAAGTCGGGGAACTCCACGTATCGCAAACGCTTTATTGAGAAGAGTTCGGGATTTTGCCATGGTAAAAGGAGACGGATTCATCAATTTGGAGATTACCCGTTTTTCTCTTGATGCCCTAAACATCGATTCCAAGGGATTAAACCAAATGGACAATAAAATATTGAACACAATCATTCATAAATTCAAGGGAGGACCTGTCGGTTTAAATACAATTGCCACCGCAGTAGGAGAAGATGCAGGAACGATAGAAGAAGTATATGAACCTTTCCTGATTATGCAGGGATTTATTAATCGTACTCCGCGCGGTCGGGAAGTAACCCCTGCTGCCTATTCCCACTTAGGAATCGAAAAGATAGACAGAACGGGAACATTGTTTGATTTTGATTGATAAACCCGTTCAATAATAGTTGCCTAAAATTCAATGACGAACATCCAATGACAAACAAAATTATTTCTTTATTCTTAGGGCTATTCGTCTCATATACAGTATCTTGTTCCAGCCGAACACCTGTTGTTGATACGATGGGGGAAGAAACGAAATCTGAATCCACCCCAAAAAATCCCCTGACAGAGGTAAGTCCCATCGGGAAACAATCTTTTGTTCAAGGAGACTCTATTCTGTTTTCTTATAAAAGCAATCAGGAATTCGATTCTGTTCTTTTATATATTAATGGGAACAAACAAGCTGCTTTTCAAGGGGATACATATACCCTTACCACCTCTCCAGAAACCCTTGTAGGCTCAACAGGATATAGAATAGAGGGATATAAGGAAGGGGAAAAGTGGTCTCGCTCCGGTTCTTATATATTGTTACCCGCCCAATCCCCTGTCTCCTATTCCATTCGGATTGTCAAAGTATATCCTCACAGCACAACAGCTTACACACAAGGATTGGAGTTTCATGACGGATTTCTTTATGAAAGTAGTGGAGAGTATGGAAAATCCTATATACACCGGATGAATTTCCCTTCCATGAAAAGTGAAAAACGTACCTCTTTGGCCCCTCAATATTTCGGAGAAGGATTAACCATCCTAAACGGGAAACTTTATCTGCTAACCTGGGAAAGCCAAAAAGGATTCGTTTATGACGCCAAAACGATGAAACAAGAAAAAGAATTCGATTATTCTACGGAAGGCTGGGGTTTAACCAATGATGGACATCATTTATATATGAGTGATGGGAGCGAATACATTTATTTATTAAATCCGGAAACGCTTAAAACGACCAATCGGATTCAAGCCTATACCAATGAAGGCCCCATCCGTTTGATAAATGAATTGGAGTGGATTGACGGAGAGATATGGGCCAACGTTTACGGATATGATTTAATTGTCCGAATCAACCCCAAAACAGGAGCCATAACCGGAATGATTGATGCTTCCGGATTATTGGAATCTTCTGACATATCTCGTGAAACGGATGTATTGAACGGAATTGCGTTCCTGAATGGGAAAATTTATCTGACAGGAAAAAACTGGAATAAATTGTTTGAAGTGGAAATTCTCAAAAAATGAAAAATCGAATTAGAGAACAATTAACGGAACGGATACTGATTTTAGATGGTGCATTAGGAACCATGATACAGCAATACAACCTGACGGAAGATGATTTCAGAGGAGACCGGTTCCGTTCATGGAAAATTGACCTGAAAGGATGTAATGATATACTGGTGCTAACCCGTCCTGAGCTTGTTTCTCATATTCACAGAGCATATCTGGAGGCAGGCGCTGATATTATATCCACAAACAGCTTCAATGCCAATGCCATATCTTTATCAGATTACGGAATAGAAGACCAAGTTTATGAAATCAATTATACAGCAGCCCGATTAGCCAAAACAGAAACAGCTCGATGGGCTACATCTGACCGTCCCCGTTATGTCGCCGGCTCAGTGGGCCCCACAAATCGAACTGCCGGATTATCTCCCGATGTCCAAAATCCTGCTGCACGAAACATCACTTTCGATCAACTATATCAAGCCTACCGAACACAAATAGAAGGATTGATTGACGGAGGAGTAGATTTAATTCTGATAGAAACCATTTTCGACACATTAAATGCCAAAGCGGCCATAGAAGCCCATCGTGCCGTATGTTTGTCTCGCGAAAGAGAAATTCCCGTCATGTTATCGGCAACCATCACCGATGCGTCGGGGAGAACCTTGTCCGGACAAACCATCGAAGCTTTTTATATTTCCGTACAACACGCAAAAAACCTGTTAAGCATTGGATTAAACTGTTCGTTCGGTGCTGCTCTTATGTATCCTTTTCTAAAACGATTAGCGGATATTTCTGAATTTCCTGTATCCGTACATCCCAATGCCGGATTACCCGACGGATTTGGAGCATATAGCCAAACACCTGAAATCATGGTTCGGGAAACAGAACGTTTTATGCAGGAAGGATTAGTCAATATCATAGGAGGATGCTGTGGTACGACACCTGAACATATTGCTCAAATCGCAGAAAAAGCAATCCAATATTCGCCCAGAAGAATACCGGACAAGCTTTTCCCCTATACTCGATTAAGCGGTTTGGAACCTTTCCTGTTTTCCCCTGAAAAAAATTTCATAAATATTGGAGAACGTGCTAATGTAGCCGGTTCAGCCAAATTCGCCAGACTAATTCGGGAAAACAAATATGAAGAGGCATTATCCATTGTGGAAGAACAAGTAGAAGCCGGGGCTCAAATCATTGATGTCTGCATGGATGATGCCATGATTGACGGGAAGCAGGCCATGATTACATTCTTGAACTTAATGGCTTCAGAACCTGAAATTGCGCGCCTACCCGTCATGATTGACTCTTCCAAATGGGAGGTTATCGAATCCGGACTAAAATGCGTACAAGGAAAAGCAATTGTCAATTCCATCTCTTTAAAAGAAGGAGAAGAAGAATTCTTACGTCGGGCGGCCTTCATCCAAAATTTTGGAGCTGCAGCTGTTGTCATGCTGTTTGATGAAACAGGACAGGCCGATACTTACGAAAGGAAATGTGAAGTAGCTGAACGGGCTTATCGACTTTTGACCGAATCAGGATTTCCTGCAAACGATATCATCTTTGATCCCAATGTACTTTCCATTGCTACCGGAATAGAAGCACATGATTCCTATGGTTTGGATTTTATACGGGCCTGCCGTTGGATTAAGGAACATTGTCCAAAGGTTAAAATCAGCGGAGGCGTCAGCAACCTTTCTTTCGCTTTCCGAGGAAACAATACAGTACGTGAAGCCATGCATTCCGTTTTCCTCTATTATGCTATCCGGGCCGGAATGGATATGGGAATTGTTAATGCCGGGATGCTGCAGGTTTATGAAGATATTGAACCGCAACTGTTAAAAGCTGTGGAAGATGTCATATTAAACAAGGACCCGGAAGCAACGGAACGATTAATCGATTTTGCCGCCACCATAAAAGACCACAATGAAAAAATAAAAAGTGGAGAAATCAAAGATGACAAATCAAAATGGAGGGAAAAACCGGTGACGGAGCGATTATCCTATGCTCTAATGAAAGGAATCACAGATTACATAGAAGGTGACACCTTAGAGGCTCTGACATTATTGGGTTCTCCTATCAAAGTGATTGAACAACCTCTGATGGAAGGGATGAATCGGGTAGGAAATTTGTTTGGAGCCGGAAAAATGTTTCTCCCGCAGGTAGTAAAAAGCGCCAGAGTAATGAAAAAAGCGGTGGACATTTTAAATCCTTATATCGAAAAGAGTAAAATTACGGGGAACCATACTGTCGGAAAAATCATTTTGGCTACAGTAAAAGGAGATGTTCATGATATTGGTAAAAACATCATACATGTCGTACTATCCTGTAACGGATATGAAGTCATAGACCTTGGAGTCATGACTCCTCCGGAACAAATTGTAGAAAAAGCCATTGAGGAACAGGCGGATGTTATCGGACTAAGCGGATTGATTACCCCCTCTTTAGATGAGATGGCTACCGTAATTGATATGTTGGAGAAAAGAGGGGTACATATTCCTGTCATGGTAGGTGGAGCAACAACCTCTCCACTGCATACTGCCGTAAAATTAGCTCCTTTATATAGTGGATGCGTAACCCAAACCAAAGATGCTTCACAATGTGCGAAGGTATTGTCTGAATTAATCAATCGTACCCAAAACGGGGCGGAAGAAAGTATCAAACAGGAACAGGAAATATTACGTGAAAAATATCGAAAAGAGCAATCAAAACAAGAGTTTATCTCTCTTGAAGAAGGAAGAGCCAACAAACCTCATCCCGATTTTTCTTCCATTTCTGTTCCTCGGCATTTGGGAATCAATGTTTGGGAAACCTTGGACTTGAATGAGATTAGAAAATACATTAATTGGACCCTGTTTTTCGGTGCATGGGAAATTAAAGGACGTTATCCTCAAATCTTTGACCATCCAACAAAAGGGAAAGAAGCTCAAAAATTGTTCGATGATGCCCAACTTTTATTAAATCAAATGATTGAAGAACATCATATACTTGGGAAAGCCTTGGTGGGCCTTTTCCCCGCCTGTTCTTCCAATGAAACAATCATAATATATACCCCGGACAAGCAAGAAGAAGCAGGACGACTGTTCCTCAACAGATCCCTTGGAAAAAAGAAAGAAGGAGACAAAAACCGTTCTTTAGCAGATTATATCATCCCTGAAAACAGTGGAAAAACAGATTATATCGGCCTGTTTTTAGTAACAACAGGTATTGGTGCAGAAAAACTTGCTCAATATTATGAAGCTCAATCTGATCATTACAATGCCTTAATGGTCAAGTTATTATGTGACAGATTGGCAGAAGCTGCCTCCGAATGGTTACATGAACAGGTGCGTAAAAAAACATGGGGATATGCTCCAAATGAAACTTGTGAAATAGAAAATCTATTTCGGGGAGAATATACCGGTATTCGCCCGGCATTCGGCTATCCGGCTTGCCCCGACCATAAACTGAAAGAGGAGGTATTCCGATTATTAGAGGTTACGAATCATATTCCGGAGATATCTCTTACTGAAAACTACATGATTAATCCGGCTTCTTCCATTTGCGGAATGTATTTCGCCAATCCCGAAGCCCGTTATTTTGAAATAGAAAACACATGAAAATAATAGAAATCATCCACAACGCCATTCAAAACAAGAAATGTCGTTTCGCTTTCGAATTACTCCCTCCTTTAAAAGGGGATAATATAGATACCATTTTTCAAACTATTGACCGGTTACGTCCTTTTAATCCTGCCTACATTAATGTAACCTATCATAGAGAAGATGTCAAATACAAAGAACGACCCGACGGATTATTGGAAAAATACATTACCAACCGCAGACCCGGAACCGTCGCCATTTCTGCTGCCATCATGGCACGATATGGGATAGAGGTCGTACCCCATCTGATTTGTGGTGGATTTACAGCACATGAAACAGAAGATGCACTTATCGACTTGAATTTTTTAGGAATTCATAATGTACTGGCCTTACGAGGCGATACTCTAAAAG
>CASFOM010000090.1 GCA_949296295.1 uncultured Alistipes sp.
ACATTCAACATCATTATAACATTTATTATTGCATGTTGTCTGTTCGGTATTCTAAAACCATTATGGGCATAGATAAATAATTCATCAAATAAACAAATAACAAAAGGGGTGTGTCAAACATCAAGTTTGTCACACCCCTTTTCGATATGTTAAGCAGAAATATACAAAATATTAGAAACAAAAATACAGAAATTTATTTCTATAAATAATTAAGCTCAAATCCAGAAAACAAAATACAACTGTTGTCAAACTACATCCTTCCTTTAACCTATTACAACTATTTAAAACAATCGTTTACGCATGATATAATTTATCAATGATTCTTGATTCAGTAAAACTGTTTGTTCAGACTCCATTTCATATCCTTCTTTCTCAAAAAATCCTCGGGCTGTAATACTGACTTCTGACCAACAATAACTGGCTCCATATCTTTTAGCCTCTTCTTCCACCGTTTTCAACAACATATGAGCAATCCCGCACCGTTGATAATCTACATGGACAAACAGGGAATGAATATATCCGGAAGGGGTAACAGAAACGAACCCAACGACCTGATTATTATCATCTTCCGCAACAAAAAAACATAATTCACTTTGAAAAAGCTCTTCCCATCGTTCTTTTGTACCACGATTACTCCATGCCTGAACCTGTGCCAATGTATAATCTTGAATATTAATCTGAAGAACCGTATTGTGAAACAATTTGGAAAGGACAGGAATATCCTTATAATCCGAAGGACGAACAGAAAAATTATTTTCCATTTTTTACATACATTTATTTTCTGCCATATACTTCCAAAGTGGTGCTGCATGAAGAGCTTGTTCTATTGCCCCTGTTTTCAATAAATTCCGGACTTCATCCAAAGATAGTAAATGTACGCTCAAATCTTCTGTACTATCCAAATGACTGTTTACTATCGGTTCTACTCCTACTGCCAAAAAACAATGTGTTATATTAGAATGAGTACCCGGATTGGCCGAAATCAACATATATTCAGACCATTGACCTCCTCCAAACCCCGTTTCTTCCAACAATTCCCGTTGAGCCGAAGCCAAAGGAGTTACATCCTCAACTTCACATACTCCCGCACAAAGTTCATAAGAAGTATGCCCTGAACCATGACGATATTGCCTGACAAAAACAAATTGCTGTTCTTTAGTTATTGCCAATATACATACCCAGTCAGGATATTCCAAAACATAATAATCAGGAATACGACTTCCCGTAGGTAATTCGACACATTCATGACGCACTGTAAACCAAGGTTCCCGATAAAGATATTCACTCGATAACACCTTCCATTTTCTATCGTCATCCTTTTGTGGTTCCGCTGTATTTATCATATTTTCTTCTTTTAGAAAACTATATTTATAGAATTTATTTCTATTGGCTTCCTTAATTATTTGAAATCAATTCCTGCCTTATGAGCCTGTTCTTGTTGAAAAGAACGAGGGATACAATAAACATGTCCATCTTTTAATAATCGAGCACCTGTTTGCCGGAATCGAAATGTTATATCATATTCCACACACTGCTGACGGATATCAAGCACCCAATCATAATTACAAATCCGAGCATCTTCTCCTGATTCTCCTCCGACCATTACTTCTTCTACCCAAGACCCCAAATAAGGCCGCAAATTCACAGCTTCCAACAAAGGTTCACAAATAATCACTTTATGACGAATAGGGAGTTCTCGATAAATAGGTAAACGATAATCTGCCCGATCTTGATTTTCTACCGTACAACAGACTGTAACATGATCATAACCATTTTCCCAATCTGTCGGCAATCCTACATTAAACCGATCAATACGTTTGGTGACAATCAAAAAATAGAGATCCGAACGTTCCCGTATTATCTCCCATGCTTGCGGACGCCATACATCAGCATCTTCCAAAAAGAAATCAGAACTAAAGCAGGTATAAACGGTTGTCCCTGACAACAACTTATATTCCTTTCTGCGATTACGTTGGACAGGGAAATCAAAAGCTCTTGTTTTTACTATTTCCCGACTATCCTTACCATGACGAGCATCTATGCGATAAACATAACAGTTTCGGCACCCCTCACTCAATTTTCGGCATCCATGCCAAGGATTCCATCCTGCCATTAACAACGTTCCTTTTTTGAGTGTCGGAATAATCGTATTTCCAGACGATGGCAACCATGTTCTGCCACATAAACACCTGCTAAAATGAACACTGTACCCATCATGGCAATCCATGTAACAGGTTCGTCAAGAATTGCAGAAGAGGTTAAAAGAGTTACTAAAGGAGTCAAGTAAATATAATTGGAGGCTCTTACTGCTCCAAGATGTGTTACTGCAATGTTCCATAAAATAAAACAGAGCAAAGAAGCTATAACTCCCAAGAATAATAGATTGCCCCAAACCGATGGACGGGATAATATTTCTATATCCGTTTGCAGAGGATGAGACAAAAACAAAGGTAAAACAGTCAATACTCCATAAAAAAAGACCTTACGCGTAACAAACAGTATCGGATACTTCTCCAATCGCTTGATGACTAAATTATAGCAAGCCCAAAGTAACGCTGCTGCAACAGATAACAAATCTCCCCACGGTTCTATTTTCAATATAAAACGACC
>CASFOM010000091.1 GCA_949296295.1 uncultured Alistipes sp.
ATGAATGCAGTAGGACGAGCCGCTCAAAGTATGGTGAATGAAGTGCGTCGTCAATTCCGTGAGATAAAAGGTATTTTGACAGGAGAAGGAACTCCGGATTATGCCCGTTGTGTAGCAATTTCTACCAAAGGCGCGCAGCGAGAAATGCTTTTGCCTTCTATTATTGCCATATTGGCTCCGATTATAACAGGTATGATATTTGGCGTATCAGGAGTCGTAGGTCTTTTGGTCGGAGGTTTAGGAGCCGGATTTGTGTTAGCTATTTTTATGGCAAATTCAGGAGGTGCCTGGGATAACGCAAAGAAATATATAGAGGAAGGTAATTTAGGAGGGAAAGGTTCTGATAATCATAAGGCTACAGTTGTTGGAGATACTGTGGGAGATCCGTTTAAAGATACATCAGGTCCTTCTTTGAATATTCTTATTAAATTGATGAGTATGGTGGCTATTGTGATGGCCGGACTTACTGTTGCATATAGTTTATTTTAGTTGGAATTGAAAATAGGAGGAATTATCTGAAAATTCTTAATAATATGTGATTGGTAGTAGATAGACACTGAGTTATTTGTAAATTTCTTGCGGTCTTTATTCTTTATCAATTCTCATGCATAAAAAAGAGGCGTGTCAAATTATAAAATTGACCGCCTCTTTTTTATGTATGATGATGCATCAGAATTAACAGAAATATAATGATGTTCCTTCCCAATGATGTATCAGTTTGGTTTGTGGAATATTAATAAGATCGGTTTTGAATACAGTGAGGATGGAATGGGAAATAATTTGTTTTATAAGGATATTTTAAAAGGGATAACGATTAAATAAACCGTTATCCCTTTTGAAATAAATTAAATATAATTTAAAAAGATTGTACCTTACCAAGACTGCTTTCCGTCTTTTTGATAATTTCAGGAGCACCTTTATAGTAAATGTTGGAATTTGTTGTTGCTTTCGCTTCAAAACGTTCTATAGCAGTTGCAAAACATTCTGCATTTGTCGCTGTTGAAATATTGGCATTTTGACAAGTCATTGTTACGGTATTGACAGAGGAACCCGTATTGGCCTTTACTGTTAAAAATTCGGTTTTACCGTTTACGGTTACTTTGGAATTAGTTGCTTCAACGGTAACGTCCCTGCATTCTGTTAATATGGCTATATTGGCTTTAGAAGAAGCAGTTATGTTTAAAACATCCGCAATTAATGTCCCTTCGTTCAATAATGTAGTTCCTGTACAACGAATATCAGATAGTACAGTATAATAAACTACTACTTTAGCGAAAGGTTTTGGTGTATCTTTTCCTATTGCAACGACTTGTTTTAGTCTAATGGTTAATTCTTCATCTTGTACTTGCCATTCGAATTTGTCGGAAGAGGCATCAATGATTTCTGCCTTAATGGCTGGAGTTTCTGCCTTAATCAAAGTTACTTCAATATTTCCGGATAGATTGAGTTTTGAAAAATCGGAAGTTTTCGACTCTACGGTTTGTTGAGCCCACGTATAGGTAGCTGATAACAACCATATACATACAATCAGATATTTTTTCATGAACAAATCGTATTTAATAATATACAAAGGTAAAAAAAAAACAATATCTGGTTAGTGTATCATAATCCTTTCTTATCTTTTTCTATAAAATTCTGTCTTAGGAACAGATACAAATACCTAATAAACCCGTTTTTATATCATATCATTGGTGAAAATAGTATGTTCTTCTAAAGTTTGGGGTTTGTTCCAATATCGGAAATATTCTATTTGAAATTCTCCTCCATTGTCATTTGAAGCGGGTAAACCCCACCACGAGGGGAAGGCTTCGCTATCAAAGTTAATGGTTTCGGGAGAATGCCAAAAGTCATTTTTTCGTCGCCTGATTTCTTTTCCATCTACATACCATATCAATTCATCTCGAGTCCACATTAATCCTGCGGTAAAAGTACGTTCTGACCACGGTATATCACTCATATATTTTACATGGTCACTGATTTGAAGATCGTGTGTCTTTATAATATAATGGGACGTAGCAAAATAAGTTTTCGGATAATAGGGTAAGGAGTCATGTCTTCCGCAAATTTCAAAAATATCTATCTCCTCTTGTTTGACAGAATCCTGAATGTAGAGCCAGAAGGCACTGGATAAGGCGGATTTCATAGGTTTGCATTTAATTTCAAAAAATCCGTATAATACTTTATGCTTACTTTGTACTGCTGCTGAAGTAAAAGTGTGATATCCTTCTGGAGCATTTTTTATTTCTTCCCGTTTCCCTGTTAAAATTAATTTTCCATCTTCCAATCTTACATTCTCTTTTCGGAATAAGGAAGGTTGTCGCCCTTGCCAAGTGGGATTACAGGCATACCATTTAGTGGTATCTAATGAGGAATTTTCGAATTCGTCACTGATGGTTTCATTATATACCCAGTGTACGGAATCCGAGATACCCGTAGGGAGTGGAAATGATTGACTTTTTTGAGTACATCCGGACAATATTCCTGAACAGATTGTATAAATTCCTAAGATAAAGATATTCCTATATATATTCATAATTTGGGTTTGTTGATGAATTTTAGAGTAAAGATAAACATAAATTTATCTTTTATATGAATAAATGGAATGTTTGAAAGAAATATATATTATAGTATTTTTTTAAACTATCGAAGAAAAGGCGATTCCTTTAAAGGATATTATTATCTTTGTGAACCAATTAAGAATCAATAAAATTATATATGGCAGCAGAAGATAATAAGATTATTTTTTCCATGGTTGGCGTAAGCAAGGTTTTTACCAATCAGAAAAAAGTATTGAATAATATATATTTATCGTTTTTTTACGGAGCAAAAATCGGGATAATTGGCTTAAATGGTTCCG
>CASFOM010000092.1 GCA_949296295.1 uncultured Alistipes sp.
CAACAGTCATAGGTATAGGGTTGATAGGTGGTTCTTTTGCCTTAGCTCTGAAAGAACATGGAATTGCGGACCAGGTGTTCGGTGTGGATAACAATGCGACGAATGCGGCGGAAGCGTTGCGTCGGGGCCTGGTGGATGAAACGCTTACTTTGGAAGAGTCGATAGAGCGTTCCGACCTGATTGTTTTGGCCATCCCGGTCAATGCTATTCCCATGTTGGCGATTAAGGTGCTGAATAAGATTTCAGACCGCCAGATTGTTATCGATATGGGTTCAACAAAACAGGAGTTGTGCGAGATTATCTCCCAACATCCACGCCGGGGACGCTTTGTCGCCACCCATCCGATGTGGGGGACGGAATATAGCGGACCGGAAGCGGCGGTCAAAGGAGCATTTACGGGCCGTACGGTAGTCATTTGTGATCGGGAGCAGAGTGATTCGGATGCGTTGGAATGCATCATCTCCCTTTATGAACGGATAGGTATGCCGGTGAAATACATGGGTTCGGAGGAACACGATCTTCATGCCGCTTATGTTAGCCATATTTCGCACATCACCTCTTTTGCGTTGGCCCTGACCGTATTGGAGAAGGAGCGAGAAGTGGATCATATCTTTGATTTGGCGGGCGGAGGTTTCGAAAGTACGGTACGTCTGGCCAAGAGTTCCCCCGAGACGTGGATGCCTATCTTCATGCAAAACAAATACAATGTTCTGGATGTTTTGCGGGAACATATCCATCAGCTTCAGATTTTGCGTCGAATGTTGGAAAAAGACGATGTCAAGGGGTTGTGGAGCCAGATACGTAAGGCGAATGCCATCTCGAAGATACTGAAATAGGAGCTTGTACGTTATATAAAGTTATATTCGCAGGAAAGAGTAATAATATAAAAACAGATAAAACCATGGTAAATTTAAAATCGAAGAAACCGTTGATTATTTCCGGCCCGTGCAGTGCCGAGACAGAAGAACAAACGTTGGCTACTTGTCGTGCTTTGGCGACAACAGGCGTGGTGGATATGTTCCGCGCCGGTATTTGGAAACCCCGTACCCGTCCCGGCACTTTTGAAGGTATCGGGGAAAAGGGTTTGCCCTGGCTTCAGCAGGTGAAGCAGGAGACGGGTTTGCCGGTAGCGATAGAAGTAGCGACATCTCGCCACGTGGAATTGGCCTTGAAATATGGGATAGATGTTTTGTGGATAGGAGCCAGGACGACGGTTAATCCGTTCTCCGTACAGGATATTGCGGATGCGTTACGGGGCGTTCAGATACCGGTATTGATTAAGAATCCGATGAATCCGGATGTTGATTTGTGGCAGGGCGCGGTACAGCGTATTCAGGCGGTAGGTATTCAGGATATCGGATTGATTCATCGGGGTTTTTCCGTTTTCGGTTCTTCCGTATTGCGCAATAATCCGATGTGGCATATCGCTATCGAGATGCGTCGTCGTATGCCGGACTTGCCGATTCTTTGCGATCCGTCACATATTTGCGGGAATCGTAAATATCTTCATGAGGTAGCGCAGCGTAGTGCCGATTTGAACTATGACGGTTTGATTATCGAGAGTCACATCAATCCGGACAAGGCATGGAGTGATGCGGCTCAGCAGCTGACACCGGATGCGTTGGCCGATTTGGTTCGTTCTATTGAATGGCGAAAGGAGAATACGGATAATCCGGAATATGTCCGTGCGTTGGAACAGTTGCGAGGTCAGATTGATCAGCTTGATGCGGAACTGTTGGGTATCTTGTCACGTCGTATGTCTGTTTCCGACCGTATCGGTCAGGTGAAGAAAGAGAACAACGTGGCGATTCTCCAGACGGACCGGTGGAGCGATATTCTGGAACGGGTGACCTCTCAGGCTCAAAAGCTGAACCTTTCGGAAGATTTCCTGATTAAGATATTGGATGCTATTCATGTGGAAAGTATCAACCATCAGAACGCGGTGATTCATGGCCGTCGTACGACGGATATGAATTAATCCGGGGCCTCTTTATCGGGGAAAACGGAAAAAGGGCTGCATCAAAATAAAAATTGATGCAGCCCTTTTTGTGTATGCAACAGCCGCTAAACTACCGGTTGTCTGTTGGTAAACAACGTATGCAGAATATCGGAATCAGAGCCGTTGTCGCCATTTTACTCCACAGCCTTTTTGAACTGAATCATCCGGCAGACCATGACAGAATGCAGCCCTGTTTTATAGGAGGTTACCTCAAGAATTCTCCTTGTCGAAAAATTCCTTTATGGCTTCAGGATTAACGGTGGTGATTACTCCTACGGGCAGGGTTATTTGTTGCAGAAGGGGTTTTACCGCCTCTTTCCCGAACTTGTCTTCCTTCGTCAAGGTCTCGTATCCATTGTGGTTGTTTCGTGCTTCGGGATCATCGGGCCTGTTTTTTATCTCTGCTCCGAGATAATAATTGGCTTTGAAGCGGTTGTTTTTAGCTTCTGCTTCACTGAATTCGGCGGGTCCGTTGGAATAAAACAGATTCTCTTCGATGCGGGTGGTGTCGGCCCATCCCCCCCAGGAGGTGAAACAGACAAAACCTCTGTGGTCAGAGGGTTGTTGTTTTTCGTTCAGATGTATGATGTTCCGATAGATGAGGGATTGTGTGGCCGGTCCGGCTATATGTATTGCGGGAGAGAAATATCCGGTGTGCGTGGCTCTTTGCCTCAAGCCGTCGTTGATACTGATGTTGTACCGGATGACGCTGTTCTGATTCCCGATGTTGTAGGGCATCTTGCTTCCTCCGTCGGAACAAATCAGCAGGAACCCGCCGTCGTTGTCGTGGCTGTAATTGTATTCGATGCAGGTATTCCGGCAGTTGTAATCGGAATCATACCCCTGAGCGTCCCAGGGAGCCTTGTGTTGTGCCGCTTCGTTGAATCGGATGATGGTGTTGTCGCAGCTCCAGGGCCATATTCCGGCAGCGGCTTCCCCGGGAGGGAGCAAATCGGGACAATTTCGCATGATGTTGTATTCAATGATGGCACTGTCGCATCCGATGGGGACAATGCCGTCTCCCGGCACCTCTTCAATGAGATTTCTTCGTACTACGACGTTTTTGTTGGGATTCCACCGATCCCGCCGCCAATACCCGGACCATATCATGGCATTTCGTTCACATCGTTTCACCGTACAGTCCTCTATGGTGAGTCCGTCAAAAGCGGAGGGAACGGAATCCCCCTCGTTTACAATCCATATTCCGGAACCTCCCCCCTCTTTTTTTACTAAACTTCCGTTTACATCATGTATGTCCAATCCCTGCAACAAGGTGTTTCGTGCCGTTCCAAAATCTTTCAGATGCACCTTCACCCCTGTCCTTTTAGGCAGTCGTTTGGAGCCGTGATTGACCACTTCTAAATTTTTGAGTTCAATATATTCCGAGTTGAACAGACATACGGCGAACAGCGAAGTGTCCTTTCCTTGAATACAAGGTTTTTCCCCTGTTCCGTAAGCGTCAATGACGATGGGGTTCTCTTTCTCGCCCTGTCCCGAAACAAACAGCTCCCCAACAAATGTTTCTCCCCGTTTTAAGAGTATCCGGTCCCCGGCCTTAAGGGATAAATGACGCGTTTTTTCAAGGGTTTTCCAGGCCTTTTCCGGAGAAGTTCCCCGATGTTTGTCGTTTCCGTTCGAAGCGTCTATGTAATAGGTGTTTGTTTGGTTGCAGGCAGTGAGCAGCAAAGGAATTACCCACATCATCCATCTGGTTCGTTTCATCTTTTTTTTATTTTTTACAAATATAGAAGAAGTAGGGGTTGCGTCAAAATGAAAATTGACGCAACCCCTTTACTGATACATCGTTGAAGAGATGTTCCCTTCCTGTCACAGGAGTTTTTTATTCGGGGGCGACGGGCATTCGGGAAAGTTCCGGAGGAATCACCGCATCATTCAAATCCTCTTGAGAAACTTCCTCCCCCGTTTCCATCTCCTCTTCCGGAGGAGTTTCTGTCAGGTTCTGTCCTTGATTGACAGGAGCCTGCATCTGCTGCTGTGCTTCCATTAATTGCTGCTGTTTGTTCCGTATGGAAGCCGCTAATTTCTCGGCGAAAGGCATGGATGAGTTGTCCAAATAGACATCCAAAGGAATCAATCCGGCTTTTACAAATTCCATCAGTATATTTTCGGTGATTTGACGGAATACGGGAGAATCGGCGGACTGACGTACCCGAACATTGAAGTCTATGATTTTCTGAGCCATCAGGGGGTCGTAATATCGAGCCGTTTCACTGTATGCCCGTCCTGAAATATCGATATGCCGTTTGTCCGTATAGTATTGCATGAGCACTTTCAGCATTTTCTCATCCCGTTTTTCGGCGAACATGTTGAAAACCCGGAACAGAACGGCATAGTTTAACGAGCTGTTCTGAGCCTGTTGGGCATACAGGCTTGACGGGGTGTTTTTTGCCGGCACCTGTCCTTGTATGGCACCGGACAATCCCGAGATTTTTTCAATCAAGCCTAATTGGAGTTGCAGCATCTCCCAGGCCCCTACATTGGTGGAGTTGGAGCTGACCTGATAGGGCACCTCCCTTCCTGGGGTAGGTCGATAAACGATCACCCCGTTGGCTTTGGTATATTCCTTGGCGAAATCCTCGGCACTCATTCCGTCAGGGATGGCGCTTTCAGGAACCATCAATACCCCTTTTGCACTGGTTCCTATGATGAAGTCCAACATGACGATTAATCGGTTGATGTACCGCTGCATGTCAATCAGGTCTCCAATTCCCGACTTGATGCCCCCGTCGGTCATGGGCAATACGGCCAGGACGTAGGGATGTTCCTCATGGGTAAAAGGGGTTTCCATCTCCTTGAGGCATACCCCTTGCGGAGTCAGGTATTTGACGCACCAGTAGTATTCATACCGGGGTTCAGCATAAATGAGTAGTTGTTCCGGTTGTTCAATTCCGGCGGAGGCACATTGTGCTCTTCTTCGTTCATTCTCCTCTTCTATTTCTTTCGGGGAGAGAGTGGTAATCTGTTCTGTCCCGTCGGCGTAGTCATGCATGTAGGTTACCCATCGTCCTTTCTTTTCCCAGATTTCGATTACCCGGCATTTCGTACCGTCGGGGCTGCCGTTGAAAGCCCCGGCAATTTCTAATTTCTGGGGATTCATGGCTACCGCAGAAAGTCCGGCATCATCGGTAACGGGACAGTAGAGTTCCAGCAACTCTTTCTCATCGGCAGGCGAAGTGGCGAAATTCCGGATTAATTCTTCCGGGGTATAGTCGTGGAGTTCTCCGATAAAGTTCAAATCGCTCATGCGGGGATCCTCAATATCGGTATTGAAGAAGAGTCGGTTGATGTTTACTAAATCAATTCTTCCGTCCCCCCGGTTTTTCGAGCTCCAGAAGTCATAACGTATTTTCACGCAGGCAATACCCGCCAGCAACAACTCTTCCAGTACATTCATGGACAGTTTGTCCGTTTCGTTGAGGTAGTTGGCCGCCTGCAAGGTGTTTGTAAGCATCTCGCTGAGGTCTGTTTCTTCGGCGCATCGGGCGAAAACGACACTTTGATTCTCGTTGTTGAGGAGCTGTCCGGTAATGTTCCGGATAAATTGCTGGATGAAATTATGTTTCAGCGGTATTTTCCCGCTGGCGGAAATCAATGCTTCTTCTTTTATGGGCCTTCCATCTTCTCCTTCCACATAATCCCCCCATTGGTCTCCGTTTTTATATCTCAGGTTTCTGCGTCGTTCTTCCCGGACGTCGTACAAGGCAGACCAATAGGCATAGGCTTTGGATAAGGAGTCCAAATATTCTTTTTCGCGGGAGAAGCTGCTGTTCCTTTCTCCGGCGGGTTTTTCGGTGCCGCGATGTCTGTATCGGGCATACAGCAGTTTTTTTCCGAAATTTTTTTCGTTCATGTCCGTATTTTTTCCTGAAACAGTTTTGGAAAATAGTTTTTGTCGGAATAATATTCTGTTGAACAGAGAGATAAAAAGTTATCAGTCGTTGGTTCTGTTAGGTAAAAAAAAGGTTGTTTGGATATTTTTAATTTTTTTTAATAATTGATTTGGAGAATAATTTTCTTTTTGTTATCTTTAAAGTCGCGACGCCAATGTAACCCGTCGGAGAGGTCTATTGCCGGCATATCGGATTGGGAATGCCGGATGAAGGAAGCAGACTTTTTCGTTGCTTTGTTCATGAAAGATTTGTGTGGGCGGCATGGACCTCTCTTGAACTCATAGTTTTATATTATGGGTGTAAGCGATATATATAGCCACAGTTAAAAAAATTCATTCTTTAAATTTTATTTTTGTTCCTTCAGATATCTTATGAAGGAGGTGGTCAAGTTTTACACTTTGACACACCTCCCCAAGAGCGTGAATCAGATTAAGACAGATACTTTTTTATTCCCTGAGTTTTTCATAGGTAGGGGTATCGATGGTGTATATGCTGAGGATACTGTAATCAGTAATTCCTTGTTCTTCGGGTGTTCTTGATTTGCTCATTATCAATTGGTTGTTGTTCCATGTAACGATGATTTTCCCGTCGGAAGAGGAATATACCTCTCCATTGTCAAGGGTTTTTTGCAGTTTGTCCATCATTTCATCGATGGAAGAGTAGTGTGCTATTCGGATGATATCCTTTTCAATAATGTTTCTCAAACCGTATCCTCTGGTTCCCCAGGGGAGACTGATTTTGAAGTTGAGTTTCGGATTTTTTGAAGAAAGAGTAATGAATCCCTTTTGCTCTTTCAGCATTGTTCTCAGTTCCGGAGATAACTGTTCCCATCCGGTTCCTTCTCCTGTATTGGTTTGTCCGTTTTGTTTCGGGATGATTTCGGTGTCATCCTTGAAATAGAATCCTTCCGGTAAGCGGTAAGGTGTCAGTTCTCGTTTTTTATAAACGCTGGTAACCCAACATTGCGGTTTGGAGTGTTTGTAATAGGGCTTTCTGAATATGCCGGAACAGTATAGAGCTACGCGGTCCTTCCCTTTCCCTACTACGACGATACGGTCCGTTTTCGGGACAACGATTTTCCCGTTGGTCATTACGTCATCGAGTGTTTTGGCCAATTCTTCAACGGAAGCATAAGCTTTTCCTTCCCCTACCTGATTTCTCAGGATACGGAATAATCCGCGGTCAGCCATGGTTCCCCAAATGATGCTGATGTGGTCATCGACCCCTTCAATGGAATACATATCGGCAAGCTCTCCGCTTTTCTGGCTGACCAGGAGTTTGATCCCCTCTTCCGTACGGCCACGGTATTCGGTAGTTATTGGGCCGAAATAGCCCCATTTAGGGAATAACGAGCTGTTTTCCTGTGCCTGGAATTCATTGTTTGAGTTTTCTGAATGATTTGTATTTGCGTCAGGAGAGTCGTTTTCTCCGGCGGATGATTTGTTCTTTCGGTACATGGTAACCACCCAGTTTTTACGGATGACTATGTTCGTGTTCTTCGGATCTTTGATTCTTTTGCTGATAACCAGTTTGTTCCCGTCGTGTTCAAAGATGAATCTGTTGTCTTGTCGATAGGTGAATTTCCCGTTGGCGATAACATCATCCATGACTCTCACAAAATCTTCCACCGATTCATATTTGTTGTCCCCTTTCGTATGTTTTCCAATGGAATGTCGCAACCCTCCCTGATCTCCTATCCTCCAGATAATATCTATATAGCCTATTTCGGGACGGAAGTAAACGGCTTTTAGTTCTCCGGATTTATGTTTGATCAGTTGATATACACCTTCCAAGGTACGTCCGTTGTATTTGTTGAAAACAGGACCGAAAGGACCGATATCATCGGGGGTTGCCTGTTCTACTTTGTTGATTTGTTCGCGGGTTAGCTGATGAACGGATTTTGGCTTGCTGATTTGTTTCAGTATTTTATTTTTTAGTTCATTGAGCGGGATAACATCCAGGTTTCCTCCTAAGTCGGCGAGGTTTCCGGCGATAAATTCCTTTCGTTGTTCTTCGGCTTCCTTTTGCCATTGTTTTTTATAGTCATTCGTGATTGTTTCGGCGAATTGTCTGAAAGAGATGGGGCTTCCCGTTTCATTGGGTCCTTTGGCTACCTGAGCGGAGGGTTGTATGGCGTAGCTCCACTTTTTTTGAGGGGCAATGAATCTTCGGAAGATATGGAGGTCGTTTTCTTCCAGTAAATTTTTTATGTTGGCGAGTTCTTGCTGCAACTGTTCTTCCCGTCGTATGTTTCCCTGTTCCAGGGCCTGTCCGAAAGCAATATCTCTGGAGAAAGCATGGGTGAGGTAGTTTTGAATATGTTTTAAGTCGGTTTTGGTAATCTCTTTCCCTTGCATCATCTCTTCAAGTTGCATCCACATCATTTCGGGCGAGATATCACCAGCCGTAACTTCTGCGATATTTTTTCTCAGCTCAGAATCCTTAATCTTTTCCCACTCCTTTTTTGCTTCGAGATGTTCCTGGGCGGCTTTCTCCAAAGGAGGAACTTCCGGGACGGTTTCCGTACTTCTCTTCCTTCCTCCGCTTTTAGCCAGACTGTTGATTTGAGAGGCTCCTCCCATCATGGAGCTGACCGCAGCGACAGTGATGGCTGTTTCCAGCATGTTTTGAGCAGAGAAGTTATCTTTGATGCGTTCTGTTTCTCCGGTCATGACGGGGTCCAGGACTCCGGAGAGGTATTCTTCCCCCAATTCGGCGGGGAATCCGTGCCATTGCAGCATTTTCCGGAAGTTTTTCCCTTGCGGGCCTTCTAATTTTTTAGCATTTCGAGCCAGCCATTGTCCCATTTGAGACGCCGGTGTTTTTAAAATTTTCGGGACGTATCCCAACAGTGCCCCTCCTTGTTCCGAGATGGATTCCGCCAATCCGGAGAGATATCCTTTTCCTAAAGCCTCTCCCAATCCGACCGGGTTTTCCGTTTGTTGAACGATGGGGCTTCCGGAATAGTTTTCCACCCGGTAGTTTCGTTTCAATCTCTCCGCAGCCTGCCGTCCTGTGTTGGAGGTTATCAGAGGGGTTATGGCCGCGGAAGCGGCTTTACGAGCCAATCTTCTTCCTATCGTTTTTCCTCCGGCTTTCAGTAAGGCGTTTCCCCATCCGGCAGGAACCAAATAGTCGGTAGTCTGTGATATCCCTTCTCCTACCCGGCTGCCCATTACCGCCCCTCCTTGTTCTGCGAGGTAGTCGTTTGCGCGCATCAGCTGGGCATATTCTTTCAAGACCAGTTTTTCCGAGCGGGTAAGGGGTTTCTTTTTTGCTGCTCGGTTCAGGATGTCCAAGACACCGATTTCTTGAGCCAAATCGGTATATCCGAGAGAGAGGTAAGCGTCTAAAGGTCTGTTTCCCAATGCTTCTACTCCGGCCATTACCTGGTTGGCAGCCTTTTCATACCATTTGTCCAATCGGTTATGTTCTGCCTGAGTACGTGTTTTCAGCAAATTTTTAGTGTTACGAGCCAACCGTTTTGCGAGCAAGAGGTCAAAGGGAGATTCATCTCCTTCGAGGGCTTCCCGTTCCTGTTCCAACTGCATCAGTTCTCGCATGATATCCTCTTTGTTGAGCGGTTGTTGGGGTAATGAGATTTGTTGGGCTTGCAGGTCGGGATGTTCGGGAATTTCGGGAGAGGCGAGCGGATAGTCTGTCTCGTCGTTTGTTTCCGGCAGATGGTATTCCGGTTCGTTTGTTTGAGCCGAAGGATAGAGGTGCCTCAATTCCCGGGCGGCACTGTTCTGAAAGTCGAAATATTTGGGCAGGAGCAGTTCTCCTTCCAAAGGGATTGGGTTTTGTTCTCCTGTTCTTGTTTCTCCTTTTTTGTTTTGTCGGGAGGAATAGTTGATGTTATCGTTGTCAATATCGTATTCTGTTCCTTCAACAGGAGTTGTCGTCTCTTTTTCGGGATTTGCGAAAGCCTTTTCCCGGAAGAAATTGGAATTAATGTTTTTTTCAAACGGACGCAGTTTTTGGGATGTTTCCGGTTGTTCGAAGAGGTAAGGGGTCTCTGCTTCCGGTTCGTCGGGTAATCCGTAGATTTTTTTTCTCATCCATTCGGAGATGAATGGCATGGGGGCCGGTTCAAATTTTATTTCTTTTTTGGGAGTCCGGCTTTTTTCTGTTTCGAAGGGTTGATTTTGGTTTGCCATACTTTTTGTTAAGAGTTTTGTTGTTCAAAAGGGGAAGGAGTATCCGTATGGGGTTCGGAGTTCTTCTTTTGTGATGGAGCAGGGGGTTGAAACAGTAAGCTATTGATAGTAAAAGGGTTTGTTCAGAAAATCATTTGAATCTTGACCATAAAGTACTCTGTGATGATGGATGGTCGTTTTTTTATTTGTTTTTTTCCAACCATTCCAGATAGTCGGAGATGACTCCCTGGTTCAGAATCTGTTGTTGTATTTGAGTGTTTCTGTTTTTTTGCAAGTCTTCCCGTACGGAAGGTTTTTCCCATTGAATGGCTTGCAGATAGGTTCTTACTTCGGGAGGAATGGTAATGGTCTCTTCCGAGCCTGGAATTTGGAAACATAAAGCGTCCTCCGTTTGGGAGCTTTCTTTTTGAGTTTTTGGTTGTTCAGTTTTGTTTTTTTGAATTTTTTTCTGCCATTGATGTTGCATTTTTTTTATTTCCCGTTCATTTTGAGCTTTGATGTTCGTCATCCATGCTTCCCGGTTGTCTTTGTCCAGTTCTTCCCGTTGTTTGTACAACTGTTCCAGTCGTCGTTGTGTTGCTGCCTGAGCAGCGGCTTGCTGTTTTTGCAGGAACGCTTTTTGTTGATGCAGGTCGGAGAGCATCATTTGTTTGTATTGTCTGTTTTCTCGATTGAAGTCGTCCTCCAGCTGCCATCGTTTGTACATGCTGTTCAGTATGGGAGCCGTATTGACGGGCTGTGGCATGATTCCTTCCCAGGCAGCGATGCTTTTCCCTATTAAAGCTAATGCTTCATTGATGATCATGCTTCGTTCGGCCCGTTTCATTTGTTTGATACGTTCCTTGGGCGGTTCAGGTTTTAATGCTTCCAGCAGTTCGTGGACGTAACTGCTGTTGGGTGCCTGAGACAATATCTGTTGGTTCCTTTCCTGTTCAGCTATTTCCCGGTCAATCTCTTCCTTCTGTTGTTCCAACTGAGAGAAATAGTCTTCAGCCAGGTTTTGGGACTCTTTCTTTTTCTTTGTTCCTTTTTCTTTTTTCATTTTCATTGATTATTACCCTTGTTTCTCAATCTTTTGAATTCCAAATCGGAAAAGGCATCGGAAGCCACAAGGTTTCCTACATCGGAGAACATGCCCCCTAATGCGGATGCGGTATTTGCTTTGTCCATGGTAGTTTGGTAGAGCAGGTTGTTGTATTGGTCTTCCCGGGCCTGGTATTCCCGTCTGAGGTTGTTTTTGTATTGTGTCCCCATTCCTGCCAATTGGTTTACGTTTGCCGAATAGTTTTCGTTCAGTTGTCCTGCCATGGCTACTTTTGCTTCATCCGATAATCCGCTACGGGTGACATCGTTGCTTAGTGCCTGTTGTTGTTTTTTGTTGTCATTTCTGAGTGTTGACAGGACAGACCGGGCTTCTGCCGTATCCAAATAGTCGGTACCTCGTTCCTGTTCCCACCATTTTCTGTTTTCAGCTTTCCAGCTGTTTATTTGTTTTTCAGCTTTCCGGGCCTGTTTTCTTGCGCGTATTCCGCTGAACAGGGACCCAATGGCGGCTATTCCGCCGCCGATAATTTCATTCACCATGATTTGTGTTTTTTTCCGGTAAAGAAAATAACAGGGACCTCCTTTTCCTGTCAGGAAAGGTTCCGGAGTGAGGATGTTTGGAAATCGATGATACTGTATTTCTTTACTGGAAAAGGTTTTCGGAGGAAAACTTTTACAGACAGAATCTTTTTGTTGAAATATGTTTGAATGATGGTTTTATCTGTATCGTTGCGTTTTAATATTTCCCCATTGTAAAATATTCGGGTTGATGTATTTGGAGAAATGTTATGTCTTGTTTGTTTTATGGTAAAAAGAGAAACAGTAATTACAAGATAGAGGGTGTATTGTTGTATGAAATTTGTTTCGGACAGGAAACGAGGAAAATAATAGGAGGGAATAGCGGTATTTTACTGAATCGGCATAACAGGTATGAAGTTGTCAATCCAATAAAAAGTTATCCTAATCCATTTGTTATTGAATGGATTAAGCTAATTTTTTATAATTTTGCAGACGGATTGGGGAGACTCTGTCCGAAAAACATATTAGGAATAAAAAGAAGCGTTATGCTTATCTTGTAATCGAGAACCTGAGAAATTCTGAATGTAGTACAAGTAAGGCATAGTGGCTTTTACGCATGTATGGCGTGGGCTGCTATTCTCATATCTGTACTACGGGGTTTTCTCAGGACCTTCGATTAAGGGTGTGGTATTGCAGTTCCACGCTTCGTAATTTTAAAACAGGTTCCAGAGGGACTGGGGGGACCGAAGGAAAGATAAAATAAGTATGAAAAAAATTCTGGCAATATCTGCTATTTTGCTATCCGTAACCATGTCCGTAATCGGTCAGGTAAAACTTGATACATTGTATTATGACAAAGATTGGAAAGGGGTTGAAAATAAAGTTTTTGCTTCTTATTTTCGTGTTTTGTCCTCTTCTGAAGACAGTAGTTATCGCAAACCGTTGAGAGATTATTACATTACAGGAGAATTACAGTCTGAGAGTGGTTATATTACTATTGATAAATACGACGATTCAAACTCCGTTTTTGATGGAGAATGGATAAGTTTCCATCTTCTGAAAACTCTGTATAAATTCCATCCAACTGATCGTCC
>CASFOM010000093.1 GCA_949296295.1 uncultured Alistipes sp.
AAAGTAAACTCCGAAAGTTGAATAAAAAACTTTCGGAGTTTACTTTACTCTGTTTTTTTCATCTGTTTATTTTCTGTTATCTACTCCCCACATTAATTTTTTTCTCAATGTATCATAAAAAGTTTGATTGCCCGGTTTTAATACCTGGACCTTTTGAGGAGATACCGATAATGTAAAAACAGCATCATTTTGTACCTCGAAGGAACGGTTGTCCATAGTGGCTATACAACTATTGTTACGAGTCGTGACTTTTAATTTTATATGGGCTGAAGAATCTATAATCAAAGGTCGCATTGTTAAATGATGCGGTGCAATAGGATTAATAATAAAACAATGACATCCCGGCGTAATAATAGGTCCTCCTATACTCAATGAATAGGCTGTAGAACCCGTAGGAGTTGAAACGATGATACCATCTGCCATATAAGTTGCTACATATTCATTACAGACATATGTGTCTATGGAAATCATGTTCAAACCGTTTTTTTGAAGCGTAAATTCATTCAAGGCGTTCAATTCCGATAAATCTGAGGAAAAGGGGCCTTCTGCATGTATCATCATCCGCTCTTCCTTGCGAACGGAATGGTCGATAAGAGCCCGTAAAGCTGTTTCCGTATCACAATTATTTACAGAAGACAAAAAGCCTAATCGCCCGCTATTTACCCCTAAAACAGGCAAAGAACGACTGCCTATGAAATTAACTGCATGTAAAAAAGTGCCATCTCCTCCATAACTCAGAAGACATTGGGTTTCCAAAGGCAACTCTTCTACCCGACTATATGCTGTCAGGTTCATTTGTGTTTGTTCTACATAACTCTTATTAAAAAGGAAATGAATGTGATATTGATTTCCTAACGTTAAAAGATGGTGTAATTCTTCAAGAGTCAGGTAATCGGTAGAACGAGTATATATGGCAATGGTCATCATTTTTTATTTCTTTTCAGGTGTTTTATCTCCCATAGCAACCAAATATTCTTCCCAAAGATCGTCAATATTATATTTTTCTCCTAAGACATGTTTTATTGCTCCGTCAAAAGACCAGGGGATGACTTCAAGAGTAGAACGGTTGATTTTTCTTAAAAAATCTTTATCCTTTGTTTGTGCTAACCATGCAAAGAAGAACCCTGTGGTTCGATAACCATCTGTATAATGCCCTCCTTTGGGACGATCGGCTAAAGTAAATCCTCCATTGACATATCGTACGGCATCTGCCATTCCTTCTATAAATGCCCAAAATATTTTATTGGTTCCATAAGTGCCTATGCCTTGAGGTTCCAACTGATAACCATGAGTTAATTCATGGTACAACACTCCTTTCGTTTCATGATGTAACCGGGTAGTATCGTTATTTCCAAAACTTTTTTCAATCCACTGGGTACTGTATTCTATTTGGATAGCAGGAGGATTCCCGCTTTTTGCGGATACCCCATCATAATCTTTAATGATATAACGTAGTTTTTTTATGTCCGGAATACTGTCTTCCGGAGAGAAATAGAGCGTGTTTAAAACTTGTAATGCTGTTGAACGAATATAACTGTAAGGGTTAGGAATGATATGATGGTAAATAGAAGAACCTAAGGTTTCCGGAGAACGATCAATAAAGACAATATCGCCAACATGATAATCTTTCCATTGATCAAGTCCTTTCTCTTTTGGCTCTTCTTGAATAGCGGTTCCATCAGATAAGGAATAAGGAAGTTGGTTACCCTTGAAAACTCTTTTTTTATTTGGTTTGGAACTCATTTCAAATTCCAAAATACCACCGTTCATAATATCTCCTTGTGTAATATAAGCTTTATCATAAGGTACTCCATTTAATTTAACGGCTTTTACATAACGGTTGACATCACTTACTTCTGGCGCTTTAATTTCAAAAGTCTTGCCATTTTCCAAATGTATTTTCATATAGGGTAAATAGGGAGCACCCAATACATATTGGTCTGTACCCGGACATACCGGATAGAAACCCATAGCAGAAAAAATGTACCACGCAGACATCTGCCCACAATCGTCATTACCACATAAACCATCAATATCGTTTTTATACATACGGTTCATTACTTCCCGTACCCAGTATTGAGTTTTCCAAGGCTGAGAAGTCCAATTATACAAGTAAAGGATATGATGACTGGGTTCATTCCCATGACCATAATTCCCAATCAATCCTTCTTTGGTTACATCTTCTGTATTTTCAAAATATTTTTCCGGTAATTCCATAGTGAAAAGAGAATCGATTTTTTCAATAAATCGCTGGTCTCCGCCCATTAAGGAAATTAGGGAAAGAACATCGTGGGGAACGTAAAATGAGTAATTCCATGAGTTGCCTTCCAAAAAGCCTTCTCCATGGGTTTCCAATAAGCTGAAATTTTCTTTCCATCGACCGTCTTTATATTTTGGACGAGCAAATCCCAAACCTTTGTCGAACAAGTTTCGATAAGATTCTGCCCGTTTCTTATAAGTTTCTGCTACCTCCTTATTCCCTGCACGAAGAGCTGTTTGATAAATTGTCCAATCGTCATAAGCATATTCCAATGTGATGGAAACTCCATTTCGATTCACATCATGAGGAATATATCCGTAATCAATATATTCTTTCGTATTATCATAATAAGGAATGGTGGAACTGCTTATCATGGCTTGTAAAGCCAAATCCTTATCTATGTTCAAACCTTTGGCAATGGCATCGGAAATTACGGAAACAGCATGATAACCAATCATACACCAGTTTTCATTGGCCATATGAGACCACACCGGTAAAGCTTTCAATGCACTTTGTTGGTAATGAGCCAACATGGATTGAATCATATCTTCGTTCCGTTGCCGGTTAATAATATTAAAGAGGGGATGCAAAGCCCGGTAAGTGTCCCATAACGAAAAAATAGTGTAATTGGTAAAACCATTGGCCTGATGTATGTTGTTGTCTTGACCTCGATAGTTACCATCTACATCCATATATACGGAAGGATTAATCATGGTATGGTATAAAGAGGTATAGAACATGGCAAGCTGATCTTCACTTCCTTCTGCTTCTATGATATTCATCTCTTTGGCCCAGGCTGCACGTGTCTCTTTTGCTATTTGGTCAAAGGATTTTCCTGCTGCTTCTGCCTGCAGGTTTTTTACGGCACCTGCTGTACTGACGGCTGATAAAGCTACTTTTATTTCTAAAGTCTTTTCTTCTCCAGGCTCTACATCAAAATAAGCGACCAATTTCCTTCCTGCCATTTCCGGAAAATTATGTCGCATATCGAACTTTCCCCATCCTCCGCCATATTTTACCTTCGCTTTTTCGACACAACCATAATTCTTTATGGGTTTCGATAAAGAAATAGCGAAATAGGTATAGTTGGTCCGAGCCCACCCGTTAGTGATGCGATATCCTGTAATCAATGTGTCATTTTCTACGCGTATTGAAGCCCATAAAACTTTTCCGTCATAATTATAGATTCCATGTATGAGGTCCAGAATGAAACGCCCTTTTTCTGAATTAGGATACGTGTATTTATGTACTCCTACGCGAGGTGTCGCAGTAAGTTCCACTTTTACATCGTAATCATCCAAAACAACGCTGTAATATCCCGGAGTACTGATTTCTGTATCATGACTGAACCGGGAACGATACCCATCGTCAATAATAGTGGCAGTTCCTGGATTTAACTGGAGTTTCCCCGTGGTAGGCATTAATAAGATATCTCCTAAATCGGAATGACCGGTACCACTGAAATGGGTGTGACTGAAACCTACTATTGAACTGTCTTTATGTTGGTATCCAGCGCAATATTCATATACTCTTTTTTGATAAACACCATCAACATTATGAGGGATAGTATCGGTATCCGGACTAAGTTGTACAATACCATGTACGGCACATGCTCCAGGAAATGTGTGTCCCATGCTGTTCGTACCGATGATGGGGTTAACATAATCTACATGATTGTATGATTGAGCGAGAACAAAACCGCTCCATAAACAAAATGCAAGCAAAAATTTTTTCTTCATCAATAAGTGTATTTAGTTTTAGTTCTATTCAAGATGAGTATTTAGCAACCGACAAAGTTACGTAAAATATTGGAAGATTTTTTAAATAAATTTATAATGTATTGTTCTTTGGTTGACTGTATAAAAACAAAAAATATTTGGGGTATTGTGCAAATTGTGTTACTTTAGCTTGTTTTTTGAAGAGGGATGTTACTGCTTTATGCAGTACATATCTTTTATTATTTATCAAGTTTAAAGATAAGATTATGACAAAGTTGAGTGTCAATATCAATAAGATAGCGACGTTACGAAATTCAAGAGGCGGAAATGTCCCGGATGTTATTGAAGCAGCAAAAAATTGTGAAAGATTCGGTGCTCAGGGAATTACTGTTCATCCTCGTCCCGATGAAAGACACATCCGTTATGAAGATGTAAGAGCATTGAAGAAAGTGTTGACTACTGAATTCAATATAGAAGGATATCCTTCCACTGATTTTATCCGTCTGGTTCTTGAGGTTGTTCCCGCTCAGGTAACCTTGGTTCCTGATCCACCTGAAGCAATTACGTCCAATGCAGGATGGGATGTCCGAAAACACAAAGAGATACTGACTCGGATTGTAAAAACATTTAAAGATGCAGGAATCAGAACGTCTATTTTTTTGGAAGCAGATCCAGAAATGATCCCCTATGCAGCAGAAACAGGAACTGATCGGATAGAACTTTATACGGAAGGATATGCAACGGCTTATTCCGTTAATCCGGAACAAGCCATAAGCAAGTATGCAGAAACAGCTGCTAAAGCGGGAGAGTGTGGTTTAGGGGTTAATGCCGGTCATGACCTTAGTCTCGACAATCTGGCTTATTTCCATCAACACATTCCTAATTTGGCAGAAGTATCTATTGGACATGCTTTGATTTCTGACGCTCTATATTTTGGATTGGAAAATACGATACAGTTATATTTGGGAAAATTAAAATAACAAAAAGTTTTTTTATGAATCATCCCCTCGAACATCCTGTTTTTAGGAGGATAGGAGAAATTGCAGACAATATGCAGGTGGAAGCGTATGTAATAGGGGGATACGTACGCGACTATTTTTTAAAACGTCCTTCTACCGATATTGATGTAGTAGTAATAGGAAGTGGTATCGAAGTAGCCAAGCAGTTGTCTCAGGAAATAAAAACAACAGTATCGGTTTTTAAAAATTTCGGTACTGCCATGTTGAAATATGATTCGATGGAAATCGAATTTGTGGGAGCTCGAAAAGAATCATATCGAGCTTCGTCGCGCAAACCTATTGTCGAAAACGGAACTTTAACGGATGACCAAAACAGACGCGATTTCACCATTAACGCTATGGCTTTTGGTCTTAATAAAAATAATTTTGGGATATGTCTCGATCCGTTTAATGGAATGGAAGATTTGAAAAACAAAATTATTCGCACTCCATTGGATCCCGATACTACTTTTAGCGATGATCCGTTACGGATGATTCGTGCAATTCGTTTCGCTACGCAGATAGGATTTGATATTGAGGGAAAGACATGGGAGGCTATTGTACGAAATAAAGATAGAATCACGATTGTCTCCAAAGAGCGGATTGTGACGGAAATGAACAAGATAATCATGAGTTCTACCCCTTCTGTAGGGTTTAAACTATTTGAACGTTCTGGTTTGTTATCTTATATTTTTCCCGAACTACTCCGGCTGAAAGGGGTGGAAAAAATCCGAGGGAAAGCTCATAAGGATAATTTTTTTCATACGTTGCAAGTGCTGGATAATGTTGCTTCTGAAAGTGATAATCTTTGGTTACGTTGGGCGGCGTTGTTGCATGATATTGCAAAACCTCAGACAAAATCCTGGAATGATATCGTGGGATGGTGTTTTCATGGGCATGAAGTAGTAGGTTCTAAAATGGTTCCTGTCATTTTTCGGAATATGAAGATGCCCATGAACGAAAAGATGAAATATGTTCAAAAACTGGTGTTTTTACATTTACGTCCCATTGTTCTTGCGCAGGAAGAGGTGACAGATTCTGCTGTTCGACGATTACTGTTTGAGGCAGGGGATGATATTGATGATTTAATGTTGCTATGTCGTGCTGATATTACCTCTGCCAACGATGCCAAAGTGAAACGTTATTTGCGGAATTTCGAAATTGTAAAACAAAAATTAAAGGAAATAGAAGAGAAGGACCGCATACGAAATTTCCAGCCCCCTATTACTGGAGAAATCATTATGAATACCTACCAGATTCCTCCTTCTGATTTGATAGGGAAAATCAAATCGGCCATTAAAGAGGCTATTTTAGATGGGAAAATAGAAAATGATTATCACCAGGCTTATCAATTGATGGAAAAAATAGCTGCAGATTATGGACTGCAGAAAAAAGAATAAGCATGACACGGGAAGATGTAGAATATTTACAAACTTCAGAAGCTGCCAAATGGATTGAACGCTATTTGTCTGTTGATCCTTTGAAAGCTGCTTTGGAAGGTGTCCCGACAGTAATTTGTACTCAAATTAAATATTTGCAACGGTGCAGGCAGAAATTGCCGTTGTTTTATGAAAACCGTTGTATCGTCCCTCCTTTGGCTTTTGAACAGTGTAGTAGTTGGAAAACGGCAGAAATCAAACACTACACCGGGAATAACTGTGTGGACATGACTTGTGGGTTAGGTATAGATGCCTTACATTTCAGCCGTTTTTTTAATCAAGTAACGGCCTTGGAACGAGATCCTGTTTTGTGTGAAGTGGCCCGTTATAATTTTTCCCGATTAGGAATTCGTAATATCACTGTTTTATGTGAAGACGCTTCGAAATGGGTGAAACAGGAAAAATCTCCAATTGATTTGGTATATATGGATCCTGCTCGACGCAAAGAAGGACGGAAGGTTGTTTTATTTGAGGATTGTTCCCCCAATGCCAAGGCGTTAATGCCTTTTTTACTCCATAGAGCCAATCGGATTGTTATTAAAGCTTCTCCTTTGTTTGATGTGGATGAGGCATTTCGTTGCTTTTCTGTTTATGGGATGATAACGGTAAAG
>CASFOM010000094.1 GCA_949296295.1 uncultured Alistipes sp.
ATTAGGTTACTATATTTTTACTGTTTCATCGTATTTTGTCAGTTCCGGATAGATCGTTAAGGTTGTTGCTATGTCATCGGACCACAACGAACGGAAAATATCACATTCCTTAACGGAGAATTGTAATGAAGTTGTCAAATCTTTATAAGCATTTCCGTTTTTATCAGGATTTGTAAAGATATAACGGGCGGTGAAATAGACTGTATGTGTTCCGGGAGTAGTAGGAGCATAGAAAGCGAAAAAGGCTTTTCCATCCTTTATTTCATTAGGTTCATAAACTAATCCGTCATCCAATTTCCATTGATATTCGGTTTTTAAAATATTTTCACCCCCGGAAGGTAGAACAACGGCAGCCGTTATTGTTTGTTCGGGCCGAATATCCGATGAACTTAGTGTAATTTGTTCGATAGAGTCAGGAGCGGCTCCATATGGGGTGTCTTCTTTTTGGCAACTAACCATCATAAGCAGAGCTGCAGAGAGCATCATGCTGTTTTTCATTAAATTTTTTATATTCATTGTCTCTTCAATTAGGTTACTATATTTTTACTGTTTCATCGTATTTTCGGGGGCAAATATAGTGTAACGCAAAGGAAAATGAAAACGAAGTTTTCAAATTTTCTTTTGCTGGGACGCATCTTATATTCTTTAATATAGTGAAAGTCGAATGCAGAGGAAGATGAAAATAAAGTTTTCAAATTTCCTTTACCGGAATTATTCTATATCATCCTTTAAATACAGAAAAAAACAAAAGTTCAAAAGTTATCGACTTTTGAACTTTGGAAGATTTTTTAATCAAATAGAGTAATCAACTATCTGTCCTGCTGTTTTAATCTTTTGGGAATAGAGCTTCATTAAAACAGCATAAAAATAGTTCTTGAATTCCTTGGAAAGGAAGTAAACAGTTTTTCATAGAGAAAAGGTTATAAGGAGCAACTGTTTTCTCCGTCATAATCTTTCCCTGTCTCACCGTTATATTCAGGATGTCTTTGTAACCATAAAACAGCATAAGAACAAGACGCGACAGGTTTCAGTCCGTGTTTTTTTGCATAATCACAAGCTGCCTGTACTAATTTAGCTGCTATTCCTTGCCCCCGTAAAGCAGGAGGTACGAAAGTTCTTCGAATATCCAATTCTCCGTAATTGATTTTGTAGATGAGTTCTGCGGTACCTTTTTCGGTATCGATTAGAAACCTATTGTTTTGTACATTGTGTTCTACTGACATCATTTTTATTTTTTTATGAAAGGTATAATTTTAAATTCAAACGGGCAAAAGGAATGCCGAAAATATAAGGATGAAGTTAGATAATTGTTTTACAGAATATAAATATCTGATAATCTGACATGTTTTAGACAAAATAACAGCGACGTTCTGGCATTGTCTGGGGATATGAAGACAAGTTGTCTTTTTATAGTGACTGTTTGTCTGTTTTTTTAGTTTGGTACATGCTTTGCGATTTAATCTTTCGAATCCCGATCGAGGGGTTGGGATCCAAAATAGAATGTATAATAATTAAAAGATAGGAGATTATAATTATGTTACCCATGAGAAGAAGTCAGAATTGGTTACCGAGTATTTTTAATGATTTTTTCGATAACGAATGGATGGAAAAAACCAATGCTACAGCTCCCGCAATCAATGTTGTGGAAACAGAAAATGATTATCGGGTAGAGTTGGCAGCACCGGGGATGACGAAAGATGATTTCAATGTTCATTTGGACGAAGAAGGCAATTTGGTTATCTCTATGGAACGAAAAGAGGAAAAGAAGGAAGATAAAAAGAATGAACATTATTTGCGTCGCGAGTTCTCTTACTCCAAATTCCAACAGACGATGATTTTGCCGGATGATGTGGATAAGGATAAAATTGCGGCCCATGTGGAACACGGTGTTCTTTCCGTTGATTTGCCTAAATTGCCGAAACAGGCTCCATGTGCTTGTCACAGGACAATTGAAGTGAAATAATCAATAAGTAAAAAAAATGCCGAAGGCGATTCGCCTTCGGCATTTTTTTTATCTTCCAGGAGAGTTGTCCCGATACCGGATTTTACAGAACATTATGTTTTTGTAAACGCCAGGTAATATCTTCGAATGTTTCATTTTTTCTGATTCGGAATAATCGTTGGTTGGTATTAGGAGCCTTTAATCCTCCTAAGCGAGGGATATAGGGGCCTAATTTGATATAATGAAAATTCTTTAGAGGGAATCCGTTGGGCAACTGTTCACGACCGGAATACCAAGCGGTTTTTATTCCCATTTTTTTATATTCCCGGATAAACTCAGCTATTTTGGCAACTTCGAAAGGGTCATTGTCTCCTCCCATGAAACAAACACAGGTAATGTTAGTCCCATATTTGTTCAGTAGTTTCTCTAAAGCTGTTTCATTCAACGGTTCTCCGATATTTTCCCAGAGGTGAGGACTATGGCATCCTATACATCTGTTGGGACATAAGGCGAGGTTAATAGCCAAAGTCACTTCGTCGGGGATTTCCTGGAAAACGATATCGTAATCGACGTATTTTAACATGCCTCAGCGGTTTGTTCCTGTACGGTACTTTCCATGCTTTCCGATTTCATGTTTCCGTAAAATCTCCGGGCAGCCTCTTTCTGTCTGCTTTGCGAGAAGTTGCTCACCCGTTTCATATATCCGATGACTCTAGTGAGATAATCAACCTGTTTGCTGTGGCATTTAGGGCACTCTTTCAGGTATCGTTTGTCTATATTCCCACATTCGTTGCAAATGGTATTGGGAATATTGAATGTAAAGTAGTTACACCCTTCTTTTGCTGCTACCCGTAATAATTGTCTGTATTGTTGTTTGCTGAGATGTTCTTCCAGGTTCATGTGGAGGGCGGAACCTCCGGTGAGATGTTCGATGTATTTTTTCCCATGCAGCCGGAATTTGTCAATGACATTCAGGGAATCATCTTCTACTAAATAGAAATAACTGTTGTAGCAGTCTCTTGGTACGCTGTATCCGTCTTCCTTGTCCCATTTGGCATGTTTCACTCCGACATTTTCCGCAGGGATCATTTCACAGTTGAACAGTACTTCTTTGGAACGGTATTTCTGATTGTATTTTTCAATTAAACCCAATACACCTTGTACAAATTCGACGTATCTCGGATTGTCGTTAATGGGTATTCCGAGGAATTCCGCAGCTTCAGCCAATCCATTTACCCCGATGGTCAGATATTGTCTGCTCATGTTGATATACCCCGCGTCGAATAGAGGCAGCATTCCCTTCTCTAAGAGGTCTTTTAAGTTTTCATTGTAGGCCAACTGTACTTTATGTACGAGATCCACGACCTCTTCCAGGAAGAAGAGGTATGAGATACCGGATTTAGCGGCATGTTGTATGCATCGGTTGAGATTGATTGTCAGGACACTTTTAGAACCGGTAGATACTCCGCCAGCCCCTAAAGTATAACTGAATCCGTTGTCCTGTATTTCATTTCTGAGTCTGCAGCAGCTGCTTAACGAGTCGGCGTTATCGCTCATATAAGTAAAGAAAGAGTGTCCTTCGGCATACATTTCAGCGGTGAACTCACCGTATTCCTTATCGAGGACATCTCCGTCTTTAGAAAGGAGCGCCATGGTTTCTACGGGGAATGTGAGGACGGTTTTTGTCCGTTCCTGATTAAACCACTTCATAAATCTTTTCTGCAACCAGTTCAAAGACTCCCAGTTGGGTTTTTCTCCATCGGGGAAAACAAAGTTTTCGAAGAGGCTTTTGAAGTAGTATTTATCATAGTAAGCGATGTTCCAGAATACGGCTTGAAAGTTACGGGCTCCGGTAGGTTGGTTAATGGAATATACGATTTGTTCGAAACAGTCCGTAATTACTTTGTCGATGGTTCTTTGTTTCTTAGAGAGGTCCACGATTTCATTTGCTCTAAGGTAGTAGTCGTTCCCGTATTCTTTTTCGATGAAATAGTTGAGGTACATCAGAAATTCGGGGGTAGCACAGGCCCCGCTGAGCATACTAGATACCATGAATACCATGTTGACAAATCCTCCACAGAATGATTTTAGATTGGTAGGTTTTGTCGAGTTTCCACCTATTGAGAGGGTTCCTCCGAGCAACCAGGGGTACATGGTGATACTTGCGCAATAGTTTGCGAGGCTTGTTTCGTCGTTTTTATAGATGAAATGTCTGTTTAACAAATCGATATATCGTTCCGCCAATTCTTTTCCGTACATGTTTTTGAGTCGGTCCGTGAGGAGTTTTCTGTTTAGCCGGATAAAGTTGGATTTGGGAAGTTCACCTATCAGGGTAGCGATATTTTTGTTTTCGACATTTGCATTTGCATCGTATTTACTTCCGGAAGCAGGATTTTTTGCATTGCAGTAGTCGATAAGGAATTTCAGTTTGTCCCGGACTTCGCGGTCTTCCAGATGCTTTTGACGATACAGCATAAATGATTTCGCGACATTGTAGTATTGTTCGGTCATCAATGCAATTTCCACCTGATTTTGTATCTCTTCCACTTCCATACCGTTTCTGATGCTGATTCTGGAGAGAATATTTGTGATGGTTTCCTGAGTAGCAAAACTTCCTACGGAAAGGAACGCTTTAGCGATTGCGTTTCTGATTTTGTCGATAGAGAAGGGTTCACGTTTCCCATCCCGTTTGGTAATGAAAATTTCGGTGTTCATATTTTTTCTTTGGTTTGTTTTCAGTACGAGCTTCAGGAATAGGGACAAAAGATAAGGACAGTCTTTTTTTACAGACTGTTTCTTACTGGCGCCTTTCACCCGAAGGCTTAAAAAAGGAAATGTTCGGCAGGTCTTCTGACTTTTCCGGAGGCACCCCTTCCCGCAAGTTTGCAGTGGTTTTTTTTGTGTCTCTTTAAAAGGAATTTACAGCTACGGGGATAGTTCTCGATTTTCACGAGATTCCCTTTTCATCCTTACCATTCCAAGAAAGGATAGAGTAACCGAACGGAGGATAAAGTTAATACATATTTCCGGGGATAGGTCATGTTTTGGAGGGTAATTTATCAACAATTTATTTACACTGTTTCGGGAAATGGCATTCCTGGCCGTTTCCCGGTAGTGAGGAGGTGAAAATGGGGAAGGAGTTTTCCTCTGTTTTCAGAAATTTCAAGAGGAATTTAATTTTTTTTGGGGGGATTTGAAACAGAATACCCAAGGCTTGACAAACAGGCTTTGGGTTCAGTCTTGTCTAAGTATAAGAGTTGTGGATTTTGTCTGTTTATTGAAAATGGATTTGGAATTGTTTTCTAATCCAGAGACTGCATTCCGATTAAGGCAATTTTTTGTAGTTTGGCCTGTTGTTCCGGATTTAATTCCAGGAAGAAGTAGTTGATGGGGTCTATTCTTCGTCCCTTATAGAGTATTTCATAATGGAGGTGAGGCATGAAAGACAATCCGGAGTTCCCACTCTGAGCAATGATGTCCCCTCTTCTTACTTTTGCCCCTTTTCGTACGGTTATCTTATTCAGATGGGCATAGTAGGTTTTGTATCCATTCCCGTGATCTATGGTAACATTGACCCCTTGTCCTTGTTCCGCGGTACTGACCTGCGATACTGTTCCGTCCGCGGTAGTATATACCCTGGAGTTTTCAGGAATTGCGAAGTCCACCCCCTGATGAGCGCTCATGGTTTTGTAGAAAGGTTGTATTCGCATCCCGTAAGAGGCGGCCAATTTGGTCAGTTCTTTATTGTTCACAGGTTGTATGGCCGGGATATAGTCGAGTTTACTCCCTTTTTCCAATAATTTTTTTTGTAAATCGTCAAACAGGAGCGTTTGTTTTTGTACTTTCTCTTCTAAAGAAGAAGACATCTCGAAATAAAGCGCCGCTAATTCGTTGTTGGTCATGGAGAACAATCGTTCAGCATGTTCCGTCCAGGGACCGGTTTCCCCCTCTTTCTCATCGTCATAGGGAGCAGATTCAAACAGCATACTGTACACGTTTTTGTCTCTTTCTATCACATTGTCCAATACGGTCTGTAAAGAGTCATATCGATTGACAAGCATTTCATACTGCGTTTCCAACTGCTTGTTTGTCTTGCTTACTTCATATTCTATGGGCGTATCAAAAAAGAGGGAAAAAACAATATAATACAATACTGCCACTCCTATCCACGCCAGTAATTGTATCAACAGACGGAAGAAACGACGTTGAAAATACCTTTTTTTAGGCTTTTTCTGGATGCTATCCTTTGTAGTAGTATTAATCTGCTTCATAAGTCGTTTCTTCTGCTGATTCTACAATTTTTCTGTAATCTTCGTCACTCATGTCTCTGCTGAGGAAGTTAATCGGATTCATGAACCGGCCTCGATATATTACTTCGTAATGCAGATGGGTTCCTGTGGAACGTCCGGTGCTTCCCATCTCACCGACCTGTTCCCCCCGTTTTACCTTTTGTCCGGCTTTCACTTTGATTTTGCTTAAATGGGCATAACGGGTTTTGTATCCGTATCCGTGGTTGATTACTACGGCTAATCCGTATCCTGATTCATACCCGCTGGAAATTACGGTACCTTCCGCCGTAGCATAGATGGGAGTTCCCTTTCTTCCCGGCATATCCAAACCGGTATGTTGTAAACGTCTTCCCAAGATGGGGTGTTGTCGTCCGCCGAATCGTCCCAGCCGGCCTCTTAACTTGTTCTTATCCATGGGCCAGATGGCGGGGATTGCCTCGGTCATTTTTTCCTTGTCCTGTGCCAGATATTGCAGGGTATCCAAAGATAATGACTGGAAATAGAGCTGGTTCGCGAAAATATCCAAATACCTCCAGGTCTTTTCTATTTCCGGATAGTACCGATTGTTTTTATAGGCTTCATAACGAGCGTTCGAGGATATTCCGTTATTCACCGTTTGTGTATCTATGGCAAAAAGAGAGCGGTATATTCCCCGGTCTCGTTCTCCTATTTCATCAAGAGTTTCTGTTGCTTTCCCAATTTTATCCTGCAACATTTGGTACTTGATGAGCAGTTCACTGTTTTGCTTGACCAAATCATATACTTTGGGCGTATAGAAGAAGTAAGAGAAAACGAAATTGACCAACGAAGCCAAAATGAACCCGATTAATATTTTGCGTACTATTCGATACGCCCTTCTTTTGAAGGGTGTTTTCCATTTTCCGGGGTTCAGGCGTATTCGATGTTGTTCAATTACATTCATGCAAAGGCTCTTTAATGGGCTTTGGCGACAAAGTTAAGAAACAGTTTTGATTTTCCGTTAGTGGGGTTGTGTCAAAATGAAAATTTGAGACAATCCCACTAAAAGGTATAATCATTAGAGAAATGCAACCATCAGAGGATGAAGACCCGGAATTTACCGGTCTCCCGAATTCCAATAATCATGTGGCTGTTTCACTAATGACACCTCGTTTAAAAATTTTGTTTCGGAAAATCCGATGGCTATTTCTTCTGGATATTTCAGGACTAAGCGTAATCCTTACCGGTAGAAATACCCCCGGGTAATGTTCCCAAGAAGCTGTTATAAATTCTTTCCCGAAAGATTGAAGGTTGCTTTTACACTGTTTTGGTCTGTCTTCCGAAGGAGGATGAGTACCAAACAGACAAAGACATCTTCAAATAGTCTCCACGTATCGGTCCGAATTTCTATTCAAACAATAGAAACAGAATCTAAATTTTTTTGATTACTTTTGCAGTTTCGGAGAAGTTGTATTATCTCTTTTACAGCAAGTTTTATCACTTGGGGGTATCGGTTTTCCGAAGGTGTTTTCCCCATGTTTTGTAGGTAGAGAAAATACCGTTTACGCCAATTATAACGAAAAAAAATAAAAAATATTTGATTAACCCATGAATAGTAATGAAATTCGGGAGACCTTTCTGTCTTTTTTTGCAGGGAAATCCCATACCATCGTACCTTCAGCCCCGATGGTAATCAAGAATGATCCTACGCTGATGTTCACCAATGCGGGGATGAATCAGTTTAAAGATATTTTTTTGGGGAATGCTCCGGCCACGTCTCCGCGCGTAGCAGATACACAGAAATGTTTACGCGTATCGGGGAAACACAATGATTTGGATGAGGTAGGTCATGATACCTACCATCATACGATGTTCGAGATGTTGGGGAACTGGTCTTTCGGAGACTATTTCAAGAAAGAAGCGATAGAATGGGCTTGGGAGTTGTTGGTCGATGTTTACGGTCTTCCAGCCGACCGTCTTTATGCTACTGTTTTTGAAGGGAGTGAAGAGGATGGAGTTCCTTTTGATCAGGAAGCCTATGATTTGTGGCGTCGTTTTCTTCCGGCGTCCCACATCATTCGGGGGAATAAAAAGGATAACTTTTGGGAGATGGGAGAAGTAGGTCCTTGCGGGCCATGCAGTGAGATTCATTTTGACTTGCGGAGTGAGTCGGAACGGGCAGCTCAGGAAGGAGCTTCTTTGGTGAATAAGGATAATCCCCATGTCATAGAGATATGGAATTTGGTATTCATGCAGTTCAACCGGAAGGCCAACGGGGCGTTGGAACTGTTGCCGAACAAACATGTTGATACGGGAATGGGTTTTGAACGTCTGTGCATGATATTGCAGGGGAAACAGAGTAATTACGATACCGATGTTTTTCAGGTTCTGATATCAGAGCTTTCCGCCCTTTCCGGAAAGAAATACGGGGTTGATAAGTCCTGTGATATAGCGATGCGCGTTGTGGCGGATCATTTACGGGCGATTGCTTTTTCGATAGCTGATGGACAGATGCCGTCGAATGTGAAGGCGGGGTATGTGATTCGTCGTATTCTACGTCGTGCGGTTCGTTACGGCTATACCTATTTGGGTTTCCGGGAACCGTTTATATACAGTATGGTTCCTGTCCTGGTATCCCAGATGGGAAATCAGTTTCCGGAGTTGAAAGCGCAACAGGAGCTGATAATGAAAGTGATTGAAGAGGAAGAAAATTCTTTTTTACGTACCTTGTCAACAGGAATTAATTTGTTGGATCAGATTATTCGTAAAACACGTGAGTCAGGAGGCAATTGTATTTCAGGCAGTGATGCTTTCGTGTTGTATGATACGTATGGTTTCCCGATTGACTTGACGGAATTGATTGCCCGGGAACAACAAATGGAGGTTGATTTGTCCGGTTTTGAGCAGGAGTTGCAAAAGCAGAAGGAACGTTCCCGTCATGCGGCAGCGATAGAGACCGACGACTGGGTAGAGATAAACAATATTCCGGAAAGTATTTTTGTGGGTTATGACGTATTGGATTGTGATGTACGTATTGCCCGTTACCGTCGGGTTAGTACGAAGGGGAAGAGTTATTATCAGGTGGTTTTCGATCAAACCCCGTTTTATGGGAATTCCGGGGGGCAGGTAGGAGACCGGGGTATTTTGACGGACGGCAGTCAAAGCTGGCGTATTATCGATACCCAGAAGGAAAACAATCTTACGGTACATATCATGGAGTCTTTGCCGGAAGATTTGACGTCAGATTTTACCGCGCGTGTTGATTCTTCCTTACGGGCTTCAGCTGCAGCCAATCACTCCGCCACTCACTTGTTGCAGAGAGCGTTGCGTCAGGTATTGGGTTCTCATGTGGAACAGAAAGGTTCTATGGTATCTCCGGAAGGGTTACGATTTGATTTTTCTCATTTTCAGAAAGTAGAAGAAGAACAGCTTTTTGAGGTAGAACGTTTGGTCAATGCGGAGATACGTGCCAATCATCCGTTGGAAGAACGTCGGAACTGCACTTTGGAGGATGCCAAGAAGGCGGGTGCGATGATGCTTTTCGGAGAGAAGTACGGGGATAAGGTTCGTATGGTTAAATTTGGGGAATCGGTAGAGTTGTGTGGCGGTACGCATGTTTCCTATACAGGGAACATAGGCTTTTTCAAGATATTGGGCGAAGCAGCGGTATCTGCAGGAGTTCGTCGAATCGAGGCGATTACGGGAGCCAAGGCAGTGGAATATGATATAGAAGTGAGTCATGTACTCAGTTCCTTACAACGAATGTTTAACTCCCCGAAGGTGCTTTCAGCGGTTACCAAACTGGTAGAAGACAATAGCGATTTGCATAAGGAGCTGGAAGATATGCGCAAGAAGCAGATGCAGGAGATAAAGGATAAATTGGTGGGTTCTTTGCGAGAAGAAAATGGCCTGTTATGGTTTACGGGCTTGTTACCGATTAATGCGGATGGTTTGAAAAGTGTTGCCGGTTTGTTGCGTAATGAATATCCCAATATTGTCTATATAGCAGGAACCCAGGTAGGGGATAAGCCGTCCTTGGTTGTGATGTTGGGTTCAGAAGCGGTATCATTGGGCGGGAATGCCGTAACCGTCATTAAGTCTGTTGCGAAACATATCCAGGGCGGAGGAGGCGGCCAACCTTTCCTGGCAACGGCCGGAGGTAAATATATGGATGGATTGACTCAGGCGATTTCATCGGCAGAATCTTTGGTACGAGAACAGTTGGGCCGTTAAGTCGCTACATGGATAGAAAAAAATCCCGAATTGTAAGATTCGGGATTTTTTTTGATGTTTTTAGAATTGTTTTCGTAATCGGGCCACAGGAATATTTAACATTTCGCGGTATTTTGCGACGGTCCTTCTGGCAATTTGATACCCTTTTTCTTTCAGGATTACCATGAGAGCTTCGTCGGTCAAAGGGTGTCTTTTGTCTTCCTGTTCGACACATTCCGAGAGGATTTTTTTGATTTCTCGGGATGATACCTCTTCTCCGGTGTTTGTGGTCATTGCCTCAGAGAAGAAATATTTTAGCGGGAATATACCGAATTTTGTCTGAATATATTTGCTGTTTACGACTCTTGAAATGGTCGAGACATCCAATCCGGTACGTTCTGCAATATCTTTCAGAATCATGGGTTTCAATTTTGTCTCATCCCCGTCAAGGAAATACTCTTTTTGAAATTCCACGATGTGGTGCATTGTAAGCAGCAGGGTTGCGTTTCTTTGTTTGATGGCAGATATGAACCATCGAGCAGCATCCAGTTTTTGTTTGATGAATTGAGCAGCGGAACGATCATTTGCCTCGTTCTGGGAACCGTATTTCGAAGTACGTTTTGTTCCTTTGGATACGTGTTCCAAAAGTTTCACGTAACTGTTATTGACTTTGATGTCCGGGGTGTTGTACCTGTTTAGGGAGAGTTCCAATTCTCCGGATGAATCATCGAGAATAAAATCAGGAATAATTTGTATGGTTGGTTCACTTTGAGCTGTTTCGGTATAAAGGTTTGCCGGTTTAGGGGATAGATTGACGATGATGTTTACAATTTTCCGGAAAGTGGGTTCGTCAATTCCCAGACGTTGCATGATTTTGTCGTAATGTTTTTTTGCAAAATCATTGAAGAACTGGGCAATTACCCGATAGGCGAGTTGCACGTATCTGTTTTGAGGAAACCCCTTCAATTGCAGCAGTAATGTCTCTTGGAGGTCTCGAGCTCCGATTCCGCGAGGTTCGAAAGATTGGATAATTTTGAGCACTTCCTCTATTTCGTCTTTGGAGGCATCTATTCCCTGAGAGAAAGCGAGGTCGTCGGAAATATTTTCGAGCGATCTTCTAAGGTACCCGTTATTGTCGAGGCTGCCGATTAGATATGTTCCGATTTTGTTCTGTTTTTCATTCAGGCCTTTAAAGTTCAGTTGTTCTTCCAGATATTCATTCAGGGATAATCCTCCGGTTAAAGGGATTGTCCCCCGCTTGTCATCTTTGGAGTAGTTATTGGTTTGTAACCGGTAAGCAGGCGTTTCTTCTCTCCGTACGTAATCGTCAATATTGTAATTGGTTTGTTGTTGTTCATCTTCGTCTTCCGTATCATTGGCTTCTTCTAATGCGGGGTTTTCTTCTATCTCCTGTTTGATTCTCTGTTCTAATTGTATGGTTGGGAGTTCCAACAGTTTAATCATTTGTATTTGTTGTGGGGATAGTTTTTGGAGCAGTTTTTGTACCTGCTTGTTGCTTATCATGGTCATAGGTCTGAAAATCTTTATTTGTCGGTTTTTAACGGTTAATAGTATCTCTTACTAAGAGAGATAATTTTTAATGCCAAAATCGTGCCATTGTTGATGTAAAAATAGGAAAATATGTGCTATTTGCCAAAACGGGGAGGATTATTTGTCTTATCGGGTTTTTAATGAGTGTATTTTGTGTCTGTTTTTGAGGAAAGGTTTTTTTCGTTTTGAAAAAGATTATTTTTGCGGTGGAAAAATCAAGGAGAAAAGATGACTATAAAGAATGTAGTGTTTGATTTCGGGGGTGTTTTGTTGGATTGGAATCCCCGTTATTTGTATCGCAATTATTTCAAGACAGAGGAGGAGATGGAGTATTTTCTGTCGCATATTTGTACGGAATCCTGGAATGCGGAACAGGATGGAGGTCGTTCATTTGATGAGGGGGTTCGTCTTTTGGAGGCGCAATATCCGTCCTATCAGGAAGCGATTCGGATGTACCGTGACCAATGGCCTTTGACGCTGCGTAGCGATATCCCGGATACGGTAGCGCTTTTGTACCGGTTGAAGTCGGCAGGTTATGGCATTTATGGATTGACGAATTGGTCTGCGGAGACGATACCGGTTGCTTTTGAACGATACTCTTTTTTTCAGGCCTTTGATGGGATTGTTGTTTCCGGTCAGGAGAAGTTATTGAAGCCGGATCCGCGTATTTATGCGTTGTTGCTTTCCCGTTACGGGTTAAAGGCAGAAGAGACTGTCTTTTTGGACGATAATCTTCGGAATGTAGAGGCAGCACGTGCTTCGGGTTGGTATGCCATACAGTTCCATAATGCGCAACAGGCAGAGGAGGAGTTACGCAATTTATCCGTATTTCCTGCTCCTGCCCGATAACCTTGGAGTCAAGGGGTAGGTTGATTTTACAAGCCGGACCTCTTTATATGTTGGGAAAGGGTGGTTCGGTTAAGAATTTTTATCTGCCCGAATAAAGGACCATGTGTCAAAAAGGATAAAATGCAAAATCCTTGAATAGAGGGTACGTACAAAGGTCTCAGGAAGATAACCGGGTGGTCGTCCTCAAAATAAAGGAGCAGTTTGTCCTGATGACACATGACCTCTCCCGAAAGAATGATTTTACCGGGCCAATATGTTTTCCGGAACATTCCTGGAAAAATCACAGTTTCCCCATCGTTCTCCAATTTCATCCAATAATTGGAAAAGTTGTTCCGGATTGTTGAGGGTTACTAATCGCATACGGGTTTCTTTGAAATCGGGCAACCCTTTGAAGTAACTGCTGAGGTGCCGTCTCATTTCAAATATCCCGGTCCGTTCTCCCTTTATATCCAGTGACTTTCTCAAATGTCGTTTGGCAAGAGCTACCCGTTCCGTAACAGAGGGTTGGGACAATCGTTCTCCTGAGTTCAGGAAGTGTCGTATCTCGCGGAATATCCAGGGCCTTCCATAGGTTGCCCGGCCAATCATAATCCCATCGACGCCATAGGTGTCAAACATCTCTTTAGCCTTTTCAGGACCATCTATATCCCCGTTTCCGATGATGGGAATGGTGATGCGTGGATCGTTTTTTATTTCTCCGATTAAGGACCAGTCGGCTACCCCCTTGTACATTTGTGCCCGGGTACGTCCGTGTATGGTAAGAGCTGCAATCCCGACATCTTGGAGTTGCAAGGCTATTTCATGAATATTCTTGTTTTCGTCATCCCATCCCAAACGGGTTTTTACCGTAACGGGTTTCTGTACGGCCTTGACGATTTGTCTTGTCATCTCAACCATCAACGGGACATCCCGCATCATTCCGGAACCGGCTCCTCGTCCTGCAATTTTTTTTACGGGACACCCAAAATTAATATCTATGAGGTCTGGGTTAGCGTCTTGCGCCCGTTTGGCCGCTTCTACCATGGGTTCTATACGGTTCCCGTAAATCTGTATTCCTATGGGACGTTCGTAGTCATATATCTCCAATTTCTTGACCGATTTTCCTCCATCTCGGATTAATCCGTCAGCCGAGATGAATTCGGTGTACATCATATCAGCGCCCATCTCTTTACAGATGAAACGGAAAGAAGGATCCGTAACATCTTCCATAGGAGCTAAAAACAAAGGATATTCCGGAAGTTCTATATCAGCGATACGCATATCTGTTTCCATGCTTAGGTGCGGGACAAAGGTAGTGAAATTGAATAAAATTCCGTATCTTTGGCGACAAAAGGAGGGGGTGAATAATAAAATCACTCCTCATCCTCTTTGCGATGAGTCGGAATGAACAATATGCCAGGTGTTTGGGAGGAGCTGTTCGGGAGGTTGTCAGACGTCGATGGTAGCATGCAAAACCCAAGATACCGGAGTTGTTTGTCCTGATTGATATTGTTGCAAAGGGTTTAAATAGAAATAATAACGAGAAAATATACAGGCATGGATATTGAAAAATTCCTCCTGCAACAGAGCAGGGATGCAGTGGAATCACTTTACGGTTTGTTGCCGGATGTTCCTCTGCAAGTTCAGAAGACACGGAAGGATTTTGCCGGAGATTATACGTTGGTGGTCTTTCCTTTGTTAAAAGTCAGTCGCAAGTCACCGGAAGCTACCGCGACAGAGATAGGGGATTGGCTTGTCGGCCATACCCCGGAGATAGGAAGTTATAATGTAGTGAAGGGATTTTTGAATCTCTCCCTTTCTTCGTCATTCTGGATTGAACGTTTTTCAGATATTGTGTCCGATGCTTCTTTTGGTCATGCTGCCCCAACGGGTCGTAAGGTGATGGTGGAATATTCCTCACCGAATACCAATAAGCCTTTGCATTTGGGCCATATTCGGAACAATCTGTTGGGATATTCCGTTTCCAAATTGTTGGAAGCGGCAGGGAATGAAGTGATGAAGGTCAATCTGGTCAATGACCGGGGCATTCATATCTGTAAATCCATGTTGGCCTGGCAGAAATTTGGAGGAGGCGAGACGCCGGAATCTTCAGGGATGAAAGGCGACCATTTAGTGGGGAAATATTATGTAGCTTTTGACAAGGCCTATAAAGAAGAGGTCAAACAACTCGTTTCAGAAGGGATGGATGAGGAACAGGCCAAAAAGGAAGCTCCTATTATGCGGGAAGCCCAGGAGATGTTGCGCAAGTGGGAAGCGAAAGATCCTGAAGTCTATACCTTATGGCAAACCATGAACGGATGGGTTTATGCAGGTTTTGACAAGACCTATGCGGATATGGGCGTTAGTTTTGACAAGGTTTATTATGAGTCCGAAACCTATCTGTTGGGGAAATCGTTGGTTCAGGAAGGTTTGGATAAACATATTTTTTACCGTAGAGAAGATGGTTCTGTCTGGATTAATCTGGAAGCGGACGGTTTGGATGAGAAATTGTTGTTGCGGGGAGACGGTACCTCTGTTTATATGACGCAGGATTTGGGGACGGCTCTTTCCCGTCATGAGGAGTATGCTTTTGACCAGATGGTTTATGTGGTAGGAAATGAACAAAACTACCATTTTCAGGTACTGAAATTGATTTTGAGCAAGTTGGGTTATTCGTGGGCGGATTCCATTTATCATCTTTCTTACGGGATGGTAGAACTTCCGGAAGGGAAGATGAAGTCCCGGGAAGGTACGGTCGTAGATGCGGATGACCTTATTGCAGATATGATATCTACCGCACGCAGTATGTCCGCGGAGTTGGGCAAGTTGGACGGATGTACGGAAGCTGAGGCAGCCTCCATTTCCCGCATGATAGGATTGGGTGCGCTGAAATATTTTATATTGAAGGTGGATCCGAAGAAAACGATGTTGTTCGATCCTCGGGAATCGATAGATTTCAATGGGAATACGGGTCCGTTTATTCAATATACCCACGCCCGTATCTGTTCCGTTCTTCGGAAGGCTTCCGAGATGCAGATTAGCGTTTCGGGGACCATTCCATCAGATGCGGTTTTGGCAGATAAGGAGATAGCGTTGATCAAACAGCTTCAGGAATATCGTTCCACCGTTCAACAGGCGGCAGAGAACCTTTCTCCGGCTATGGTGGCCAACTATTGCTTTGATTTGGCCAAAGAGTTCAATCAATATTACCATGATTTCTCCTTCCTGAAGGAAGAGGATTCTTCTGTCCGACAGAACCGTTTGTTGCTGGCTCGTGAGACTGCCCGTATTTTGCGTCGGGGTATGTCCTTGTTGGGTATAGATGTTCCGGAACGGATGTAAAAAACAGCACTCTTATCGAACGCGAGAAACACATATCACTTTCGCAGCTGCAACAGCTGATTCGCTCGACGTTGGAAGAGCGACTGACTGATTATTGGGTAACGGCTGAGATTAGTGAGTTGAAGGTGAATTATTCCGGTCACTGTTATTTGGAGTTGGTGGAAAAGGGAGGAGCGAATCATGTTCCTCGAGCCAAAGTCAATGCCGTTATCTGGCGCTCTGTTTTCAGTTTCCTTGATCCGATGTTTCGGGAGCAGACGGGCAGTCCGTTGGCTCCGGGGTTAAAGGTTCTTTTTCGGGTAGAGGTTTCGTATCATGAGTTGTACGGGTTGTCCCTTGTGATTCGTGATGTGGACCCTGCTTATACGTTGGGAGATATGGAACGTCAGCGTCAGGAGACGCTTCGTCGGTTGGAGCAAGAGGATTTGCTTGACCGTAATGGACGTTTGCCGGACCCCCTTGTTTATCAGCGTATAGCGGTAATCTCCTCTTCTCGGGCGGCAGGATATCAGGATTTTATGAATGAGCTGACGGGGAATGAATACGGCTTTACCTATTCCGTCACCCTGTTCAATGCGGTGGTTCAAGGTCAGGAGGCCGAAGGGTCTGTCATAGAGGCGTTGTTGTCCGTAGCAGCGAAAAGCAGTGATTACGATGCGGTAGTGCTTATCCGGGGGGGCGGTTCCCAAAGTGATTTGGGCGTTTTTAACGGATATGCTTTATGTGCGACGATAGCGTCAATGCCGCTGAAGGTCATTACCGGTATAGGTCACGATAAGGACAGTTCGGTAGCCGACCGGGTTTCTTCGGTCAGTTTGAAGACGCCGACAGCGGTAGCTCGTTATCTGATCGACCGGAGTTTGTCGTTGGATAACACTTTGACCTCTTTTAGTAACTATTTACGTGACTATTTTATCGATTATTCCGAGACACAAGAGTCGTTGCTTGTTCGTTATTCCGAGACATTAAGGACCCAAACACAGGCAAGGTTGCATGAACAAAATACCAGTATAGCGACGAAAGAAACTTTTTTACGCGAACGGACAGGGAGCTTGTTCTCTTCGCAACAATCGTTTCTTGAACGGGTGTCCGGGGAGTTGTCCTTTTCTTCCCGGCGATTTATTGCTCTTCAGGAGCAGCAGATTGAAACCTGTCTCCGTCAGTTGCGCGAGCGGACCACCCTTTGTCTTGAGCGCCAAAATAACCGTTTGGAGCAGCTCTCTTTGCGGATAGAAGGTTTTGAACCTCGTCGTATATTACGTTTGGGTTATTCTTTAGCCCGTTCGGGGGATCGAACCATTCGCAGTGTAGCGGAAGTAGGGGTAGGCGCGCGTCTTGATGTCCGGGTTTCGGACGGTCTTTTGGAAACGCAAGTTGTGCGGATTCATCGGGACGGAGAATCTGTTTAAGCAATTAAAGAGTACAATTCTATATGGAAAAGAGCAGTGTAAACAAGAAAATCAGCTACCAGGAAGCGATGAATCAGATTAATTCTATTCTGGAGAAGCTGAATAATGAAGAACTCGATATAGATGCCTTGTCCAAGGAGATTAAGAAGGCAACGGAATTGATTACCTTGTGCAAGCAAAAGTTGCGTACGGCACAGGACGAAATAGATAAATTGTTTGAAAAATAGTGGTTTGTATAAGTTTTCCCGAATGATTTACAGGTTTATCGACCTGCCTTGATTTTTGATTTGTTTTTCCTGTTTTTATTTGTAGCCTGGTTCTCCATGCCTTCATAAAAACAGCAAGACACTCCAAAGACAAAACAGAAAACAGCGTCGGAAAAATTGAAACAAGCTCCAAGAATAGTTATCGATATGTTTGAAAATTTAAGTGACAAATTAGAACGTTCCTTTAAGTTGTTGAAAGGGGAGGGACGTATTACCGAGATTAATGTAGCCGAGACGTTGAAAGAGGTTCGTCGGGCCTTGATAGATGCGGACGTGAACTATAAGGTAGCGAAGAGCTTTACCGATGAGGTGAAGGCGAAAGCGTTGGGACAGGATGTTCTGAAGAGCGTCAAGCCGGGGCAGATGATGGTCAAGATTGTCCGGGATGAGTTGGCGGCTTTGATGGGCGGCACAGCTACGGACATCAATTTAAAGGATACCCCGGCCATTATTCTTATTGCGGGATTGCAAGGTTCAGGGAAGACTACCTTTTCCGGGAAGTTGGCGAATCTGTTGAAGAGCAAGAAAGGGCGTCAGGTCTTGTTGGTAGCTTGTGACGTGTATCGTCCGGCGGCAATAGATCAGTTGAAGGTATTGGGTAGCCAGATAGGGGTTGAGGTATATACGGAACCGGGCAGTATGGATGCGGTTTCCATTGCTCGGAATGCTATTCCTTATGCCCGGAGCAAAGGTTATAATACGTTGATTATCGATACGGCAGGTCGTTTGGCTATTGATGAGCAGATGATGCAGGAGATAAGCCATATCAAGGATGCTGTTCATCCATCAGAAACGTTGTTTGTGGTGGATTCGATGACCGGTCAGGACGCGGTGAATACGGCGAAGGAGTTTAACGATCGATTGGATTTTGACGGCGTGGTTTTGACCAAGTTGGACGGGGATACGCGAGGCGGGGCAGCCATTTCAATCCGGTCTGTGGTGAATAAGCCTTTGAAATTCATGTCGAGCGGGGAAAAGATGGATGCAATAGATGTTTTCCATCCGGAACGTATGGCCGATCGTATTTTGGGCATGGGTGATATCGTGACGTTGGTAGAGAAGGCCCAGGAACAATTCGATATGGAAGAGGCGAAACGTCTTGAGAAGAAGTTGGCTCGTAACCAGTTTGGTTTTGATGATTTTCTGTCACAGATACAACAGATCAAGAAGATGGGGAATTTCAAGGAGTTGGCAGGGATGATACCGGGCGTAGGTAAGATGATTAAGGACGTTGATTTTGACGAGGATGTTTTCAAATATACGGAAGCGATGATTTATTCGATGACACCGGCGGAACGCTCCAATCCTTCTATTATTAATGCGTCTCGACGGGAACGCATAGCGAAAGGTTCCGGACGTACGGTACAGGAGGTGAACCGGTTGCTCAAGCAGTTTGAGGATACTCGAAAAATGATGAAAATGGTGTCAGGCGGAGGAGCCAAGAATTTGATGCGAGGCGGATTAAAGGGAATGAAGAAACGTAAATAAAGGATATAGTTATGAATTTAATCAACGGAAAAGAAGTAGCGGCGAAACTGAAACAGGATATCGCAGCAGAGACAGCGTCCTGGGTTGCCTCGGGAGGGAAACGTCCGTATCTGGTGGCTGTTTTGGTCGGAGAAGACGGAGCAAGTCAGACGTATGTAGGTCATAAGGAAAAGGCGTGTCGGGAAGTGGGTTTTGATTCCCGAGTTGTTCGTTTGGATGCCGGCATCAGCGAATCGGAGTTGTTGGAAGTTATAGAGGGGTTGAATCGGGATGCAGAGGTGGATGGATTTATCGTGCAGTTGCCGTTACCCAAGCATATTTCGGAACAACGGGTTATAGAAGCCATTTCTCCGGAGAAGGATGTGGATGGTTTTCATCCGGAAAATACAGGGCGTATGATTACGGGTTTGGACGCTTATATTCCGGCTACTCCGGACGGAATATTGGAGTTGCTGAAATACTATCAAATAGAGACCTCAGGAAAACATTGTGTAGTGATAGGTCGGAGCAATATCGTAGGCCGTCCGATAGCGAATCTTTTGAGTATGAAAGGTTATCCAGGAGATTGTACGGTTACGTTATGCCACAGCCGAACGGCTAATCTGAAAGAGGTGGTTCGTACGGGAGACATTGTTATAGCAGCGTTGGGTGTAGCGGAATTTGTTACGGCTGATATGATAAAGGAAGGCGCGGTAGTTATAGATGTGGGTATTACGCGAGTGAAGAGTGATACCAGCAAAAACGGCTTTAAGTTGTTGGGGGATGTTAAGTTTGATGAGGTTGCTCCTAAATGCAGTTATATTACGCCGGTACCGGGAGGAGTAGGCCCCATGACGATTGTTTCTTTGATGAAAAATACCTTGAAGGCTGCCCGTCGCCGTAGTGCGAAGTAGTTTTGAGTGAAATATTTTGTAAAAAACGGTTTCGAAAGAGGATTTTTATTATCTTTCGAAACCGTTTTTTTACGATTTTTCAGATACCTTTTATTGGAATACGGGATATATCCGTTTTGTGTAATATCCGTATGTTGTTATTGTTTTCAGAGATGAGGACATTTAAAGCTTTTTTAAGAGTGTAGTGTCTTCTGAAATCTTGTAGAGATAATTTTATACAATAAATATATGAAGTACTTGTATTTGGGGGCCTTGTTCTTTTTCAGTTCGCTCCTTTATGGTCAGAGTTGGCGCAGCAGCCTTTATCCGGAAGATTGGACACCGGCTTATACGGATTCAGAAGGACGTTTCCTTCATGATTTTTCTTATGCGGGTTATCATAGCGGTAGTCGTTCCATCCCTTTTATTCGCAAGAATGTCGTTGATGTGACACAGGCACCCTATTATGCAGATAATACGGGAATAAAAGATGTCACGTCAATTATACAACAGGCAGTAGATGATTTGGGTGTTCAAGGTGGC
>CASFOM010000095.1 GCA_949296295.1 uncultured Alistipes sp.
AGATTTACTATGTATTCCAAATTGTGTGTGATTATCAGTAATTTGCAATTTTATGATATTTCTTGAATGTATAGGTTCGAGAGCCTCTCTCTCCGCAAAAACAACGAGGTGTAAATCAAACATTTGATTTACACCTCGTTATATTATATAATCCACAAAAAACATTTAACAGTTCATTATTTATTAAAATCTATTTTCATTTTTCGATTTCCACTTCTTATCCATATCACTCCACTATCATAAACAGTCTGAACAAAAGGACTGTCCATCCCCATCTTTGGTGTTAAATCAACCTCATTCCCATTAATCGTCGGAAGAGACCGATAATTTAACGGTAAACTCAAAATATCCCCCTTTAATGATTGATAAGAAACAACATCATTCTCTATTCCATATTCATTGGCAAGAATACTATTCTGAAAGGAAGCATAATTTTCAAAATCTTTTTTCTCCCCCACTTCAACAATAAGAGGAGCAAAATCATTTTCCAATATCATCCAATAACCATTTTTCTGTTCTTCCCACCGATACAAAGTTCCTACACAACAAACCGCAGCATAAGCCCCTGAAGATTCCACAAAAACCCATCCTCCTCGTTCTATTCTGTGGTATAATCCTGATTTACTAAACCAAAATCTCATGTCGTAAGCGCCCCTGCCTGCTACGGTATCCAACCTTTGGAAAATCATGGCTCCTTTTTTCTGAACACCCCAAAATTGATTATAGGCACGACTGTTTTTCCCTGTCCTGCAAAAAGGATAAATACGAGCATCCTTTTCTCCTTGAAATACCACTCCCGCCCATCTGTTCTGACTACTAATCATAACCCACTGCTCATAAGGCAACGACTCACACATAAAACTGCCAGCAATAAATTCAGGTGTACAATAACTGTATCGAAGAAGTCCCTTATCTTGTTTTACATGATAATCGGGAGGAGAGAAAAAACCCTCTTCTGCTTGTCCTAAACGACGTTGTACTACTTCGTACGAACCATATTGACTTCGGTTCAAAGCAATATCCATAACAATAAGAGGCATTCTGTAAGCACTGGTAACCAAAGTAAATAAATTATTATATGGAGCCGTTTTCTCATGAATTGCCAAATAATACCACGCCATCTTTCGGAAAGGAGAATCTCCTTGAGATGCCTGACTCGGATAAACACGACTTTTAGCTCCTCCCCGAACTCCTGCTATCTGCTCCTGAGCCCAGGAAGCCCAATAAAGATCAAGAAGATTTTGAGACAGGCGTTTCATCTCTTCGTCTCCAAAATCATAAAAATTATATACTCCTTTCAAGGTTTCAAGCCCATAACTGTCATTGGCCATCTCTATAAAAAGACCTTTCCGTCCTCGTTCCCGAAGCCACTCCTTTATATAAGCATTCCATGCTGCATAATGCTCTGAAGCCGTATAACCGTCATCATATTTCAATTCCTTATATCGAGGATGTTCCTTCAAATATTTAGCAAAGTGCCATGCTGCATAAAATCGCTGGACATGATGATTCTCAGACTCATCAACATACCACGTTTTACTGATTTTATACTCCGCTTTGGATACTTTGGACTGATTCTGGGAATATTGCCACATCATCAAAAAAATCCGTTCCTCTACATCTTTTTGAATTAAACCGGGTCGCAGAGAACCTTGGGTGCCAAACAATTCCAACATCTTACACAGCTCATCTGCAGCCCAATAGAAACTATCCTTATCCGAGTAAGCTCTCGGATAACCGATATAATAATCTGCATTTTCCTTCAACGCAGCATTAGCACCCGAAATATCCTCTCCTAACCAAAAACACTTGAAAGCATAATCCAACAAAGAATAACTATATTGACGAGAAAAATTAGAGCCATCTGAAAATATGGGAGGTATAACCTTTGCCCGTTTTAATTCCTTTCCCCGAAGAAGCTCAAATCCATCCTCCCGACGCTGCTCATATCCCGCTCTTATCCGTTTCAATTCCCCATAAGTATAATTCTTTGAAAATCCCGAAATGCTTATAATACACACAAAAAGAAAAGAAAAAATCTCTACCTTAAACAATTTAATCATAACTGTCTCTAAAACATTTTCCCGACTATTTCAACAATGCATTGGCACACCATAAAATCGGAGCCTGACCATGTAAATCCCCCACTACTCTCGCTCGTTTCAAATAATATTGATAATCATTCCGTTTGTTGGTCCCGATACAAATATCTGTAACATCCCCATCCGAATTGATATAAGAACATAATCCAATCCATGCTTTACGGGCAGCCGGCGCATAAACATCCTCTTCAAGCCAACCCTGTTTAACTCCTGTAATGAAAGCAAAAGCAAACATCCCGGTTCCTGAGGTCTCTGCCCAAGCGTCCGAATCATCCAATATCTGATGCCACATTCCATTCTCATCCTGATATTTCAACAAGGTAGCCATCATCTTTTTATATCCTTCCATAATTCGGGGACGATTTTCGTCTGTCTCTGGAAGATATGCCAATAATTCTGCCATACCTGCTGCCATCCAACCATTACCTCTCCCCCAGTAAATAGGAACATCGTCCGCATGATGAAACAATCCGTTCGATTTTTGAAGTTCATCCAAATAAACCACCATCTCCTTTCCTGCCCGTTCGATATACTTCTTTTCTCCGGTAACCTTATATGCCTGAGCTTGAAGAATCGTTATCATATACATATCATCTATCCACATACGAGTATTCCAACTCAAACCCATATCATACCACACTCTGTGTATAGAATCCAATTTTGATAACTCTTCTTCATTTAATATTTTAAACTGTTCATCGGCCATATACAATCCCAAGTCCAAAAAACGCTTATCCTTATTCTGACTGTAAATTTCCAAAGGAATCACTCCAAAAACATTATTATCTACATGATTAGCCACAGGAATAAGCCGACGTTCATCGCCATAAACCACTTTTGCTGCCCGAGAAATCAACGGGTCCAGCAAAGATTGTTGATGAGTGGTTGCTGCAAAAGAAAGCGCTCCATACCATGCACAAACATCCGGATATACAATATACCCTACTGGATTATTAAAAAGATTGGTATCTTTTTTTTGTTCTTCACTATACCAGGAACCGGTATTGGAATGAGGTCGTTCCAAAAATCGACGGGCAACCTTATTACCTACATCAACAGGGTCAGAACCTTCCGGGAAATTTTCAAATGCTGCTATTGAGGCAGATCGAGAACAGGCAAAGAACAGTGAAATACTCAATGCCCAAAACAATTGTTTCAACATAATGGTTTATTAAATTTAAAATCAATACATATAATTTCAAATAAATTATATCCCAGCAATTTCCCCTGACACAAATTTATAAATTAATCATTTAACATCAATTCTTTGATTGCTCTTTATCAAAAAAAGATAAAGGACAATCAACACAAACGATTCAGATACCCAAAAAGATTTCGTTTTTTTCGAAAAGAGGAAATAACAAAAAGCTTGTTTAAAATATACTTCTCTTGAGAAATTAAAAACCCCCATTCAAAAGGACAACAATCTAAAAAATATATACCTTTGTAATGGAAACTGGTGTCAAGAAAAGAAACCTAATTTCTTTATTGCTTAAAAGGGAATTCCGTGAAATTCGGAAACTGTTCCCGCAGCTGTAATCTCCAAAAGGGCCGAGCATACATCAATCCACTGTCTTAAATGATGGGAAGGAGCTCGGATGGAGAAAGTCAGAAGACCTGCCAGCACCTGATATCTCATCAAAAACTTTCGGGAGTTAAAGTAAAATGATTACTTATAGAAAACTTAGTTTTCTTCCTTCCTTGTTTTTGCTTGAATATATCAATGTTATTATTGTTAAAAAACAAACCTTTGTAGCGTATGAGGGTAGTTTTTGTATTATTTTTCTGATTTTATCCGAACACAAAACCAATATTGAAAACACAGAACAGATAATACAAAAACAACAAAATATAGAACATACACATAAAAACAAATTAATATATGATTCAAATGAACAAAGGATGGGGAATATTCGTATTAGGAGCCTTAATGCTATTTTCTTGTAATAAAAGCGAAGAAATAGAAGGAGATCGATTTGTCGCTATCGGATTTAAAGTATTGGAGTACCGTCCAGCTCCGGGGCAATTTATCAATGAAAACATGAACAGTACTACCCAAGAAGAAGCAAACGCTTATGCCGAACGACGTATTGAAAACGGAGAGTACGTTTCTTTAGGTTCTTTCGGTGGGTATATTACCGTAAAAATGGCCAAAGCAGTTGAAAATAAACCGGGGAACTATGATTTCGGAATTATTGGAAATGCCTTTTACAACAGTTCCGAACCCGGAATTGTTTGGGTATCTGAAGATGTGAATGGAAACTGTATCGCTGACGATCCCTGGTATGAATTAAAGGGCAGCGATGCTGTGACTAAAAACTATTCTGTAACTTATACCCGACCGACACAACCGGGCGATATTGTCTGGGAAGACAATTTGGGTAATAACGGAATTATCTCCTATCAACCCACTTATCATGCCCAAATGTACTATCCGGAATGGATAAAGGCTGATTCTTACACTTTAACCGGAAGTATGTTACCTCCTCGAACAGAACAAAATGAAGACGGATTTTGGGAAAATAAAGAGTTCGACTGGGGATATGCTGATAATATGGGAAATGATGCAGAAACAGGTACAAACGGAATACGATACAATAAATTCGAAATTGATAATGCAGTAGATGCTGAAAATAATCCTGTAACATTAAAAAAGATTCACTTTGTAAAAGTACAGTCTGCCATATTAAAAGATGTCGAAGGAATCGGGGAAGTTTCCACTGAAGTAGCTGGATTTATCATATTTTAAAATTAATGACAGCAGGAACAACTATTCCAACTACGAAATAAGGTTTAAAATTCGATATTAGTATTTTTATCATGTACAATAAAGAAGCCGACCTTAAAAAATTTTAAGGTCGGCTTCTTATGAAATTTTTATTTTTCACTTTCCGAACGACAAGTCTTTCGTTTATCAATTCGACAAACCTATACCAGAAAACATACTACAAACCTGCTCATTCTTGAATAAAAAACAATATTACATCTCTTCTTTAAAGAACAAAACTATTGATTGTTCCTGCCGCAAGAGTAGGAACTAAGACCTTGTCTCCTATCTTTATCGTCAAGGTCTTGGGGGTATCTTCTTTATTTACAGCAATAACTACCAAACGATTATCTGTATTAAGGAAAGCCAAAAGATCATCATATCCGCTCGTTTTAACTCGTACAGCCCCCGGACGAACAAATCGGCTAAAATGTTTCATTAAATAATACTCATGGGTAAAATACCAACTTTTATCCTGCTCATTAACAACTACCAACGAGTTTTGTCGCCATCCCCAACGGCTCATTCCATCTTCCGGTAATGAAGTGTTCCAATATTCATATACAGAAGCCCCGTTCAACAAATAATGTTTCATCATATCCCATGTATACATACAAAAAGACCAATTATTACGTCCATCACCACACTCACTCTCACTCTGTATCAAAGTCATATCCGGATAACGCTCATGAATCTCAGGAATAGCTCCTTTCCCTGCCCATTGAAATGCAACAGATTTTACATATTTCATACAATCAGAATCCTGTAAAATAGTATCTACCAAACCACAGTTAGCTCGTTCCACTGTTCCAAAAATAATTTCTACATCCTTTTCCGCCATGGCAGGGCCAAGGTATTTTCCTATAAATTCCCGCAAACCTCGCGCCGTCCATGTACAACTTGGAAAAGGTTGGCATGAATTGAACTCATTTTGAGGTGCAACACCAAATATATGAATTCCCTGTTGAGCATAAGCTTCTATAAACTTAGAAAAATACAATGCATACGCCTTCATATATTCCGGTTTTTGAATAAACATATCCGTACCCTCCATTCCCAATCTTTCTTTGGTCATTTCATTGGCATAACGAGGATCATCTGTCCAAGACCAGTTAAGTGCATAATATTTATTATATTTCATCCATGACGGTGGAGACCATGGAGAAGCCCATATCCTAATATCAGGATTATATTTTAATGCTGCCTGTATAAAGGGAATAAGTGTCTTCCTGTCATTATCTATTGTGAATTTTTCCATGGAAAAATCCCCTTCCGTCTCATTGTATGAATACCAATCTACTGAAAAATCATTAGCCCCTACCGGCATTCGGCAATAAGTAAATCCTGCCCCTTTCCCCGGTTCAAACAATTCCCTAAGAACAGAATCCCTATTAGACTCCGATAACTGACTAAGAGAAGTCCATCCCAACTCATTAAAACAGGTTCCAAAACCTTGTATGCTTTGAGCTGTTTGGGTGGTATCAATAATAACATCCGGAACTGTGGACGCGTTTGTCAGAAAAAGAGTATCTATTTCTGTCCAAGACATTTTTTCACTGGTTGAAGTCCAGGTTACAGGAGCACTTTTTTCCGCACAAGACACCAACAAGACGACAGAAGTTAAAATAAAAAAATAGTTTCTCATTGGATATTACTTTAAATTCTAAAAAAATAAAATTGCAATTTAAATAACAGTTCTTTCTTTCAAAGATAAGAAAATTCCATAATTTATTGTTTTTTTGGACATAAAAACCTTATTTTTTATCTTTAAACAATTTTATTCAAACCTAATAAACATTTTCCGAACAAGATGACCAAAATAGAAATTCATTGGTACAACAAAACAAAATTCACAAAAACGACAATATCTTATCTTAATAAGAACAAATCTGTATTCCTGGTAAAAAATTTTTTGTGGTTCTTGTTGTGCATATCCGAAGGATTGGTTTCTTGTATTTCCGAAGATTACGAAGGACCCAACCCTGACCTTCCTTCCAGAACCGTATTGGTATATATGGATGGAGATAACAATCTGTATGACGAAATAGAGCCCAAAATAGAAGCCATGAGGCAAGGATGGAAATATGGAAACGGAAAATTATTGGTTTACTGTGATATTGCCGGAAAAGGGGCCCGTTTGTTACGTATTCGAGGAGGCTGTCAGGTAACACCGGAACCTTATATAGAAACAGTACATGAATATGGAGAAATAAATTCTGCATCAGCAGATGTGTTCAAACAGGTATTTCAAGAAGCCATACAAAAATATCCTGCGGAAGAATATGGATTGATTTATTTCTCTCATGCCTCGGGCTGGTTACCAAGCGGAGCTTTATCAGATCCGTCATTGGGAACCCGCTCTTTCGGCAGTGACCATAATACTGAAATGGAATTGGAGGCATTGGTCAACGCATTACCTGAGCATAAACTGAAATTTATTATTTTCGAGGCTTGTCTAACGGCAGGAGTAGAAACTGTGTATGCTTTACGAAACAAAACTGATTATTTATTAGTGTCTTCCGCTGAAATGCTTTCTCCTGGATTTACACCTATTTATAAAAGTTCCATCATGAAATTATTTGACACTGAAATTTCAACTGTCAACAATTTAAAAAATTTTGCTTCTGATTATTACACATACGTTTCTGGATTAACCGGAAACAAACAATCTGCCACCATAAGCATCATCGATACAAAAAATTTAGAAAATCTGGCAGAAACCATGCGGGAAATAAATACCACTGAAACCACACCTCCTCAAACAAATTTATTACAACATTTTGATCGTCCCGGTCAATATGGTGACACACCTGCTTTACCTAAATACTTTGATTTTCAAGATTATATACAACAAATTACACCTGAATACGATGTTTACATCAAAAATTTATTAAATAAAATCGTTGTATGGAAAGCTGCAACAGAAACCTTTTTACCTGATATTGGAGGTTTTAACATTTCAAAACACAGCGGATTAACTATTTACATAGAACAAGAAGAATTACCAACGCTAAATGCTGCCTATAAAAATACAGAGTGGTATCGTGATACATCCGCAGAATAGTATTATAAAACCTAACCGATAATATTCAATAATAACTGTTCCATTATTCTCAGAATCCGAATTCAGTTATCCCAACAAACTTCTTTCATACTTATTGTCAATATCTATATTTTATTTATTCCGACAAATCATAAAAGATAGGCCGAATTTTATGATTTAGGACACTTGTACCACATAGGTAAAATCATTCAAAAACACGTATAAATTGTTCTAAAACAAATATTTTACAATAAAAAAAAAGATTTTATTATATATTTCGGACCAAAAATAAAGAATAAGGAAAACATGGAACAAAATTATATGCATATTATCACTTTACAAGATGTCGGAAACAAAGTTTATGATGAAGCTGCTCAGGATTTGGCCAATGAAATTGTATTATGGGAAAAACAAGATGAAGAAACCCAACATATGGTTTATTATCCCATTCGTACCCGAGCCTTTATCATCATGGTTTGTATCCATGGAGAGGCTGAAGTATTAATCAACCTAAATTCATGCCGGATTATAAAAAACCAAATGATTTGCATCTTTCCAGAACAGGTATTTCAAATGCGCAACATCAGTAAAGATTTCAACATCAAAGCCATTCTTGTCTCTTCTTCGTTCCTTGGAAAAATCAGTGACCTACAATTATTACCCATGTTTAAAAATATTCTGGAACATCCTACTTTAACTTTTTCAAAACAACAATGGGAAATATTCTTATCCTACTACTCCAGTTTGCAAAAAAGAATAAATACAAAAATACCCTATCAAAAACAGATTGTTCAACATATTTTAAGCGGATTAATATTTGAAATAGCCAGTATGTACAAACAAATACTGGAACACCTGCCAGAAGAAAAAACAACCCGGCCCAAAAAACTGTTCTTTGACTTTCTGCAATTATTACACAACCATTTTATAGAAGAACGATCTGTTCGTTTTTATGCAAATCGTCTGGCTGTTACTCCTCAATATTTATCCACTGTAGTCAAAGAAATATCTGGACGCACTGCGGGTGAATGGATTGACAGGGCTGTAATCCTGGAAGCTAAAGTATTATTGAAATCAGGTCAGTTTTCCATTAAAGAAATAACGGCCAAACTACATTTTGCCAATCAATCTTTTTTCGGAAAATATTTCAAACATCATGTCGGCATATCTCCAAAAGTCTACCGACAACTATAATTCCATTATGCAGGAGGTATCTCATGAAAACAATCGTTCATCCCAAATATCAATATCTATCGGGATTAATAGAAAAAATAGCAAATGAAAAAATTCCGGCTACCCATATATTTTGTGACCATCGAAATATAGTACAAAAAATAGAAGAAAAGGGGGAAACTCTGGTCGTAAAAAAATATAAACATCCTACATGGGTCAATACACTGGTGTATAGTTTTTTCAGAAAAAGTAAAGCACAAAGAGCTTATGAATTTGCTTTAAAACTAAAGGAAATGCATATAGAAACACCTGATCCGGTAGCGTATGTAGAAATCAAAAAATATGGATTGTTCCACACAGGATATTTTATATCAAAATACATCGATTATCTGCCTTTATCAACTATAGATACCTATCCTGAAAATCAAAGACAAGAAGTTTTGCAAGCTTTTGCCTCATTCACTGTATCTCTGCATAAAAAAGGCATAATGCATCGGGATTACAGTACTTCAAACATAATGTTCCGAAAAGAAAACAATGAATACCATTTTGCGCTGATTGATATTAACAGAATGCGTTTTAAAAAAATGTATCCCATCAATTGCATCCAGAACTTTCGAAGATTAGGTTTGAGTTTAAACACCCAATTATATGCCATTTGTCAATACGCTCAATTAAGACATTGGAACGGAGAACTTACTTTTGCTGCCGTATTAATCCATCGGAACCTGATTAATTCCTTAGGGAAAAGTAAAACCTTATTGAAAAAATGGATAAAAAAAATACCTTATAAAAAACATCTTCATTCGTAAAATTATTTCCATGTCCCCTTTTTTTATTTCCATCACTTCAAAAATCTCTCAACCAGTTTCCTCTTCTTTCCTATCCTTTATTTCTATAAAATCTTTATCAAAATAAAAAAATGGTCCGAATTATGATTGTTTTTTTATTATTTTTGTTCAAAGATAAAACTGTTGGACCATGTCAAAAAAAGAGAAGTATCTTGAAAAAATACACACTCTGTTTATCGAAAAAGGAGTAAAAGGCCTAACGATGGAAGATATAGCTGAAGCTATACATATTACCAAAATGACCTTATACAACAATTTTCAAGATAAAGATCATTTATTGGAAGAAATAATTTCGTTCAGAACAAAAAAATATATGTCTTTCCGAAACATAAATGTTTCGGGAGGAGAAAAAAGAAATGCCATAGATACATTAATCGATGTACTTAAGTTTCAACAGGAAAACCCTTTACAAAACTCTTATCTGTTTTATAAGACCATCAAGGAATGTTATCCTAAACTATATGAACAACAACGAGCCAATTTTAAAATAGGGCTTGCACATTTTATTAAAAGCAATATTGAACAAGGAATACAGGAAGGGATATACAGACAGGATATATCAGGAGAACAACTCACCTCTTATATCATAGCATCTATGGAGAATGTATTTAAAAACTGGCTCTCAGATCATTCCTCCATTGATCTCAACAATGTGCATAAACAATTTATTGACTACCATATTCGAGGGATAGCCAATGAAAAAGGAATTCGTATATTGGAAGAACGATTAAAGAAAGATAAACAACAGAAAGAAAATGATTCATTATAAAAGGAAGATATTGAAAAATGGCCTGACGGTTATTGCCTCTCCTGATAAAACAACCTCTTTGGCTGCTGTAAATATTATTTATAAAGTAGGTGCAAGAAATGAAAATGAAAAAAATACAGGATTCGCTCATCTTTTTGAACATTTAATGTTCGGCGGTTCAAAACATGTACCTGACTTTGACACTCCCATACAAAAAGCTGCCGGAGAAAACAATGCTTTTACCAACAATGATTATACAAATTACTATATAGTACTCCCTAAAGAAAATATAGAAACAGCTCTGTGGGTGGAGTCTGACCGAATGAACCATCTGAATATCAACAAACATACACTCGAATTACAAAAAAAAGTAGTTATTGAAGAATTCAACCAACGTTACCTGAACAAACCCTACGGTGATATATGGCTGCTTCTTAGACCCTTGGCTTACAAAATACATCCTTATCGTTGGAATACCATCGGAATCTCTCCAGAACATATACGTCATGCCACACTTAAAGATGTCAAAAATTTTTACAAAACGTTTTATAATCCTGAAAACGCAATCCTTGCTATTTCAGGAGATTTTGACTATGAACAGGTATTTGATTTAGCTGAAAAATGGTTTTCTGATATAACGAATCATCATTTACCTATTCCTGAAATACCTGTTGAACCCAAACAAACTCAAGCAAGGAGACTGACTGTAGATAGAGAGGTACCTGCTTCCATGATTTTCATTGCTTACCATATGGGAAAAAGAAATTCAAAAGAATTTTTAGTATGTGATATTATTTCTGACTTATTATCCAACGGTTCTTCTTCAAGATTATATCAACATTTAGTAAAAGAACAGGCCTTATTCTCTTCTGTTAATGCTTATGTAACAGGAGACCTTGACGAAGGATTGTTTGTTGTTACAGGTCAATTGGCTGAAAATACGGATATAAACAATGCTGAATCGGCCTTATTAAACGAAATAGAAAAAATAAAAAATATTTCAGTAGAAGAATACGAATTAGAAAAAGTAAAAAATAAATTTGAAGCCAATACATTATTTGGAGAACTGAATGTTATGAATAAGGCTCTTAACCTTTGCTTTTATGAAATGTTAGGAGATATATCCGTCATCAACTCTGAATTAACAGCTTATCGTCAAGTAAAATCAGATGATATACTGTCCGTTGCCAAACAAATGTTTGTGCCTCAAAATAGTTCTACTTTAATATATCAAAAAAAATAAAATATGGGTTTAAGAGATATTGCTCCAAAAATAAACATACCTAATCAGATAGAAATACTGACTTCAAAAAAATACGTTAGCCCAGCAGGGTATGTGTTACACGCTATTGATAGCAGTGAAACGGAAGTTTTAAAAATATGTTTTGTATTTCATGCAGGAGTAAAATATCAAAACCAATTTTTTCAAGCCTCTGCTACACTTAGTTTATTAAGTGAAGGTACTGAAAAATATACTTCAAAAGAGATAGCTGAAAAAATGGACTTTTATGGTATTTATTTCGATGCTAATATAGATAGGGATTATTCCATTGTAACCGTATGTTGTTTAACAAAATTCATCGAGCCAACCCTTGATTTATTAACAGAAATATTGACTCATCCTACATTTCCTGAAAAAGAACTCTCTATTCATTGCGCTAAAAGAATACAAGCCATCCGTATTGAAAGAGAAAAAGTGGATTATCAAGCACGTGAAAAATTTGCTGAAGCATTGTTTGGTGCAGAACACCCTTACGGAGCCATACCAAAAATCGAAGCATATAATCAATTGACTCCTGAGTTACTGAAAGACTTTTTTAACAATTATTACACATTTGAAAATTCCTTTTGTGTAGTCAGTGGTAAAATAGATTCCAACGATGTTGAAGAAATAATAAAAATTGGGGATAAACTACATCATGGCATCAATCAGGACCGGAATTTTTCTGTTTTATACACTCCTAAAAAAATTTATATAGAAAAACCTGACGTCTTACAATCTTCTATTCGCATTGGTAAAGTTTTATTCAACAGAACACATCCTGATTATATTGGAATGCAAGTAGTAGCTACCATTCTCGGAGGTTACTTCTCCTCTCGAATCATACAAAATATCAGAGAAGAAAAGGGATATACCTATGGAGCATTTGCTGGAATGGTCAATATGGAAGACAGTGGATTTTTTGCTGTTTCCACTGAAGTAGCAGCACAATTTACCTATGAAGCTCAAACAGAAATTATCAAGGAAATAGAACTATTAAGAAAAGAAAGGGTTTCAGAAGAAGAATTATCCATGGTAAAAAACGTTATGATCGGAGATATTATTCGTGTATTGGACGGTCCTTTCGGTATTGCAGATGTAACCATAGAAAACTTATCCAACAAGGAAGACAACACCTACATCAACCGCATGATTAAAGAAATCAATATGATCTCTCCTGAAAGGATACAACAACTTGCCATTCAATATCTTGACCCTGAAACTTTAACTTTTGTCATTGTAGGAAAATCATCAAAATTATCATAATGAGACATAAATTATTATTGTTGATAACATTGTTCTCCATTTTATCACTTCATGGACAAGCTCAAAAAATACCAGAGCTTAAAAATTATAAAGATTCGCTTTCGTTTGCGATAAGTAATGATTTAATTACTCTGTTGAATGATTTTTCTCCTCAAGATATTGATATAAAAGTATTAACAGAAGCCTTCTTATACTGCTATCAAAATAGTTCTGCTTGTTGGGAAAAAGAAACTCGTCATAAAATCATATCGCATTATTTTCAAGAAATACTCCCTGCTCGATTTATTGAAAAAGAACAACAATATTTGGACAGTATAAAACAAAACATTTCAGACATACATATATCTCCATCGGGACTTTTATATAAGATAATACAAATGGGTGACACCACATTAAAAGCAGGTCCGGAAGATGTTTTTATTGTAGATTACATCACACAATTACCTGACGGAACCATTATTGACTCTTCTATTGAACGAGGACAACCATTGTCTTCATCTCCTGATCAGGTTATAACCGGATTTGGTGAAGGAATAAGCTTAATTGGTAAAGGAGGGAAAATACAACTATGGATTCCTCAAAAGTTAGCTTATGGAGCTGAAGGAGCCGGTTCCGTTATTCCTCCATACACTCCATTATTTATGGAAATAGAGTTAAAAGATTTGGTAAAAGCAGGTATTGATCCAGAAGAATAGTACATTTATATTACCAATAAAAAAACTGTTTGAACCCTTAGAAAAGTTTAAACAGTTTTTTTATAACTGTTATTTCTATAATCCTGTTTAGAAAAACAGACAAAACAATTACTTAACAACTAATTAATATAAAGGTATTTACATAAAAAATTATCTTTGTATTGAAAAATACAGACACTTACATTCAATGTTCATAACCTATCAACAACCATGATAATAGCTTGTTTATTTCCTGATTATTATTTTCAATAAAAAAATTTGCTTTTCCAAAAAACAATAAAAGGGAGGAGAACGTAAAAAAACACAGAAAAACAAACCTTTTTTATCAAATTTATCGAATAGATATTACTAATGATGTAAACACAGAATCAAGTATGTTTTACAATAAACAAGTGTTTATAATAATTATAAACATCTGTTGAATATCTATACAACCCTTTTTATATCAAAACATAATACATTAAAAAAATGTTATCAGAATGTTACCAGAGTGGTGATAGGAAAAAAACAAATGGTATTCTATCTTTTATTCAACACAATTGACACTTATTATAATTATTATTTTCTTTTATTTTTTAAAAAGAAAAAAAACAACAATAAAAAAAGTGGGGAAAATCGTGTTAAGCTATTTGACTGTTCTTTTTTCCTGATTTGGTAAATTTACTTTTTATCCAACGTGGGAAGATAATAGCTCCTACAAATAAATAAGGATAATAGGTCACAAAACGCCAAAGTAACGCTAATAAGGCAGCTATTCCCAACTGTACCGATGGATCTACCGGGATAAATTCACTGAGATATTCCTTGAATAAATATTCAGAAAAACCACTTCCTCCTGGGGTGGGCATGACCAACATCATTATCCACATCACTAATTGACGGGCAAATAACAATAAATGATCACTTACTGAAAAGAAGGCCAATATGATAGCATTGACTACTAAATAGCGGGAACTCCATGATAAAAAGGTAGAACCGATGGCTTTTAACCAGTAAACAAGTGGTTTGCTTTTGATTTCTCTTGAACTGAGGATTATATCATCTCCTGTTTTGGCTGCTCCTTCTCTCCAGCGCCTTAAGAAACGAAGTCTGAATATTTTTAATAGCAACCATTTTAATCCTTTGGGATTGACAAATAACCCGTAAGAGACAAATAGGATATAGATGAATTTCAAACTGTAACCTGTTAAGGCTATTCCTATCAGGCTTTTGGCTATTTGGTGGGATTCCGGAAGGTAAAATAGTGTTTCATGTCCTACAATCCATATCAGTAAAGGAAACATGACGATAAAGTACAATTCATCTAAAAATGAGGTCAATAAAACTATGGCTGAACTCTTCCCTACATTAATACCTTCTTTATGTACATAAATGATGGCAAAACTGGTACCACCTACGGCTGACGGTGTTATGGCTGAGGTGAATTCCCAGAGCATGATTACTCTGAATGCCTGTTTCCAACTTAATTGGTTATCTGATAAAATACGTATCCGAATCATGTATCCCAAATCACGTCCTACCATGAATAAAAAAGCAACCATAATCCAAAAGATGCTTGCTCCCGTAAATGATATGGACTGAAATAGTGCCGGATTAAATTCTTTATACAGCATGTAACCAATTACCCCTAATCCTATGAGAATAGGGTAAATCATATTGGAAGGCTTGATTTTCGATAAATGAGATTTTTGTTCCTGTTGGTTTTCGTTCATGTTCCGTTTAATGATTGAAAATCGGTGCAAGATAATGAAAATAATAGTATATTGATATATTTAATGTTGTCCCGTAATTTATTTATCTTCGTTGTATGAAAATAACGGCAGATGAGATTAAAAAGTGTGCAACTGATGTAGGCTTTCAGTTGTGTGGTGTTACTCCAATTGTCAAGTTACCTTTTTTTACCCGGGAAGTGAATGATTGGGTGAAAAAAAGGTATCATGCTGGTATGGAATGGATAACGCGAAATGAGCAACTTAGAGAAGATGCTTCTCTCTTTTTTGAAGGAGCCTGTTCTGTAATTGTTTGTGCTGTCAGTTATTTGAGCGAGAATAAGCCTTATGGTATTGCCCGATATGCTTATGGTGAGGATTATCATTACGTGGTGAAAAGGATGTTGCTTGATTTACTTCGCTTGTTGCAGGAACGTTTTGGAAAGAAAATACAGGCAAGGGCTTTTGTTGATTCCGCTCCTTTGGCTGAAAAAATATATGCTGTAAAGGCTGGATTGGGTTGGTTGGGAAAAAATTCTTTGTTGATTAATAAACATTGGGGGAGTTTTCTGTTTTTGGGAGAATTGATTGTGGATTTAATACCTGAAAATTATGATTCACCTCAAGATTCGGAGGGGTGTGGAAATTGTGAACGGTGTATGCTGGCTTGTCCCGGTAAAGCTCTTATTGTCCCCAGATGTCTGGATGCCCGACGTTGTATCTCTTATTTGACGATTGAACATAAAGGTATTTTTTCTGATGAACAGTTGTCTCTTGTTCGCTCTTCTGTTTCTTTTTTTGGATGCGATGTCTGTCAAGAGGTGTGCCCTTATAATCAAAAGGTATTAAAACAAATGAACAGGGAAACAGTAAACAATATCGATTGTCGATTTAACAGAAGAAAATATACCTTTCCTGAAGAGTCTTTAGAGTGGCTAAACATGAAACCTGAATATTTTAAGCAAAATTTCGGGGATACTCCCTTAGCAAGAGCTAAATTGGAAGGAATACAAAGGAATATAAAAACACATCAATCTGATTGATAAGCAGTTTACTGTTATGTCCTGTTTTTTTATTAATTTTATATAAATAGTCCTGTTATATGTGTTTGATAAAGAATAGGATAGATGTCTGGCTGTTTGAATAAATGAATTCCTGTAAAAGAGATTTAAAACCGTATAAAAAAGACTTATTTCCCTTTGTATCAAAAAATTAATGCTAAAAATGTGTGGGGTTCAAAAATAAAGTCCTATATTTGTGCGCTTAATCTCGTATTAAGATTATACATAATGTCTAACAACTTATTATTAATTTAATTATCAGAATGTCTGTAAATGAGAATGTAAATGCATCTGCTGCTCTCGATACTTTCGATTGGGATGCGTTTGAAAATGACCTTGACCTGTATGGTGGTGCTTCTAAAGAAGAAATTTCCAAACAGTATGATCAAACATTATCCAATATTCAGTCAGGTGAAGTATTGGAAGGTACTGTAATAGGTATTACCAAACGTGAAGTAGTGGTTAATATCGGTTATAAATCTGAAGGAGTTATTTCTATTAATGAATTCCGTTACAATCCCGATTTAGCGATAGGTGAAAAGGTTGAGGTGTATGTTGAAAACGCTGAAGACAAAAAGGGACAGTTGGTGCTCTCTCACAAAAAAGCGCGTCAGTTGCGTTCTTGGGATCGCGTTAATGAAGCGTTGGAAAAAGACGAAATCATCAAAGGTTACATCAAATGCCGTACAAAGGGTGGTATGATTGTCGATGTATTCGGTATTGAAGCATTCTTGCCCGGTTCTCAAATTGATGTAAAACCTATTCGTGATTACGATATCTATGTCAATAAAACAATGGAATTCAAAGTGGTAAAAATCAATCAAGAATTCCGAAATGTTGTCGTTTCTCATAAAGCGTTAATAGAAGCTGAGTTGGAACAACAGAAGAAAGATATCATTTCAAAACTTGAAAAAGGACAAGTATTGGAAGGTACTGTTAAAAATATTACTTCCTACGGTGTATTCATTGATTTGGGTGGTGTCGACGGTTTGATACATATTACTGACCTTTCTTGGGGACGTGTTAATCATCCGGAAGAAATTGTCCATTTGGATGAAAAATTGAACGTAGTTATTCTTGATTTCGATGATTCCAAAAAACGTATTGCTTTGGGATTGAAACAATTAACCCCTCATCCTTGGGATGCTTTGGATCCTAATTTGAAAGTAGGTGACACTGTTAAAGGTAAAGTGGTAGTGATGGCTGATTACGGAGCATTTATTGAAATTGCTCCAGGGGTAGAAGGTTTGATCCATGTTAGCGAAATGTCTTGGTCTCAACATTTGCGTTCAGCTCAGGAATTTATGAAAGTAGGGGATGAAGTGGAAGCTGTTATTCTTACTTTGGACCGGGAAGAAAGAAAGATGTCTTTGGGTATCAAACAACTCACTAAAGATCCTTGGGAAGATATAGAAACAAAATATGCCGTAGGTACCAAACATATGGCTAAAGTACGTAACTTCTCTAACTTTGGTGTATTTGTTGAAATAGAAGAAGGTGTGGACGGTTTGATTCATATCTCTGACTTATCTTGGACTAAGAAAATTAAACATCCAGCTGAATTTACTTCTAAGGGAGCTGAAATAGAAGTAATTGTACTGGAAATAGATAAGGAAAATCGTCGCTTGAGTTTAGGACACAAACAGTTGGAAGAAAATCCTTGGGATGTCTTTGAAACCGTGTTTACTGTAGGTTCTGTTCATCAAGGTACTGTTGCTGAAATTAGCGATAAAGGATATATCGTAAACTTGGAACAAGGTGTTGAAGGATTTGTTCCTGTTCGCCAATTGGTTAAAGAAGATGGTACTCCTATTGCTGTCGGTGATGTCTTTGATTTGACTGTAACAGAATTTGCTAAAGGAACCAAACGTATTACCTTGTCTAATGTGGTAGCTAATAAGAACGAAGAAGAAGAAGAAGGTAAGAAAGAACAATCTACTCAAAAGGCTGTTAAAAAATTGAATTCTTCTATCGAAAAAACCACTTTGGGAGATATTTCCGGATTAGCTGAATTGAAAGCTCAAATGGAAGGTAAGACTGAATAATGATATGACCTTTAAGTTGATTACGTTGGGAAGTAATTCTGCTTTACCTGCAATCGACAAATATCCATCTGCTCATGTATTGAATATACATGAGCAGTTTTATTTGATAGATGCCGGTGAAGGAGTCCAGATGCAGCTGAAAAGATATGGAATTAGTCTTTTGAAAATAAATCATATCTTTATTTCCCATTTACATGGAGATCATGTGTACGGCTTGTTTGGTTTAATAGCTACCATGGGGTTATTAGGACGAAAGATACCTTTAAATATTTATGCTCCAAATCCCATGAGAGAAATTATGTATAATCATTTTAAATATTTTGAGTCTCATTTACCTTATAGGGTGGATATACATATCATTTCTGATTGTGAAGGAAATCCTGTTTATTCTAATCAATTTTTAGAGGTTTATGCAATTCCTCTTGAACATACCTTGCCTTCTTTTGGTTTTATTTTTCAGGAAAAGGCTCCTGAAAGAAATATAAAAAAAGACTGTATTCAAAAATATGGATTGTCTTTAAAAGAGATTATTCTGGCCAAACAAGGAGAAGATATCGTTTTATCCGATGGTTCCGTATTGGAAAACAATGAATTGACTTATTTGCCTTATCATCCTCGTTCTTTTGCCTATTGTAGTGATACTAAATACTCTGATTCTGTTATTCGTCAAATACAAGGGGTAAATCTGTTGTATCATGAGGCAACTTTTTTAGATTGTGATAGGTATTTAGCTGAAAAAACAGGGCATACAACGGCTTTACAAGCAGCTTATATAGCTTTGTATGCAAATGTAAAACAATTAGTTATAGGACATTTCTCCTTGCGTTATAAAGAAAATAACCATTTGTTTCTTGAAGAAGCTTTATCTGTTTTCAAAAATACAAGGTTAGCTCAAGAAGGAGCTGTATTTGATGTTTAGTTTTTATTTTTGTTGGCTTAAACTTATTTTTTAACAAAAATTAAAACTGATATTGATTTTTTTGTGATAAAAATATTTGGTTTATTAAAATAACATTACCTTTGTCAAAAAACTAAAAATACCTGTTTTTTATGAAAAAAAGTACATTTCTTTATCTGTTTTTAGTTATTGTATGGGGATTGATTTCTTGTCAAAAGGCTACAAAAATACCTAATAATTATTTAATCTTGGCAAATCAGTCAATAGAGTCAGATGCTGATTGGAAAAAAGTGATTGTCGCTTTACAGGAGAAACATAACGCACCTGTAGCTTATTTTCAAGAAAGTCCAGAGGATGTGATGGATACTATTTGTAAATACAGACCTCGATATATAGCTGTAGTGGATAAGCCTGAAAATATAAACAGAGAGACGGTAATGCGGTTACATAAGTTTTCTCGTCAAATAGATGATGACATATTTGCGGATTTCTTATGGGGGTATATTACGGGATATAATGCTGAAGCTGCATTAAAAATGGTTAATAACAGTACAGAGCCTTTAGTGATTAAAAATGCTGTGGCCACTATTACGGAGATTAGCAGTGCGAAATGGTTTGATCGTTTTGGGTTTGTAGATGACCATACAAAAGGATTATGGGGAGAGAAAAAAGGACCCGGAGAACAAGTGGTAAAAGATACGGTAGCTCCGGAACAAGTGTTGCGTAAGTTCTATGATTTGTATGCTGAGTATGATCCTGATTTGGTTGTAACAGCAGCTCACGCTACACAACAAAATTTGGAAATGCCGTTCTCTTTGGGTAATTTAAAACCCAAAGATGGGAAATTGTATGCTGATTTTAAAGATGCTCCTGAATTTTTAAAGGAAAGTGGAAAACGTAAAGTTTATTTTGCTTGTGGAAACTGTCTGATAGGGGATGTGAATAATACTCCAAACAGTATGGCTATTGCTTGGATGAATGGTTCTAATGCTGCAACGATGATTGGTTATGTGGTTACTACTTGGCATGGACGAAATGGCTGGGGAGGTTTGAAATATTGGCTTACTACTCCCGGTCGTTATTCTTTGGCAGAAGCTGTATATTTGAATCAACAGGATTTTTTAAATCAACAATATGAATGGAGCTCAAAAATACTGACAGTGGAGTTTCCTTTTGATGATACCGGTATTAGTACAAAATTTGAAGAGGCTAGAGAGAATTTGAAATCAGTAGGTATAGAGAATCCGACAATGGATCAAATAGGATTTATGCATGATCGTGATGTTTTAGCTTATTATGGAGATCCTAAGTGGGATGTTCGATTGCAGGAGATACCTGAGGAAAATGATTTTACCGTAAAAAGTGAAATAAAAGGGAAAAAGTGTAAAATTACTATAACTACTCATGATAATTTTAGTTTGAAAAGAATGGCTGGGGATGATTTTAAAAAGGAACATGTGTTGGATTTACCTTTCAGTTATTTCTTCCCGGAAAGATTAAAGAATCCTCGTTTGGCTGAAGGACAAACATGGAAGGCTGTGGTAGATGAAAACTTTTTGTTGATTTATAATCCTGAATTTGAGCCAAGTAAAACATATACTGTAATATTGGATATTGAGTAATTGATTTATACTGTCTTTTTAGAGGAGGTGTGTCATGAAATTTGACACACCTCCTCTAATGATATTAAGTCTTTAATATATGTGAGGATATGGGAATTTTAAAATAAGAACGATGGTTAATATATAACAAGTTCTTTAAAATGATTAGAATAAAGAATAATTTTAATCATCTAGCTCGGAGAAATAAAAGTAAATTTGGGGTGATTTTTGTAGTTTATCTTGAACACTAATAAAATAAATTATGAAGTTATATACAAAATTGTTGATAGGATTAAGTATCATTGGTTTCTTTCCAACAGAATCTATTGAATGTACGAGAGTAATGTATAAGGGTAAAGATTCAATTATATTAACGGCAAGATCTATGGATTGGAAAGAAGATATTAAAACTGATTTGTGGATTTTTCCAAGGGGAATGGTTCGAAATGGTGAAACGGGGGATAATACGATAACGTGGATATCAAAATATGGAAGTGTTGTAGCCTCAGCTTATAATATAGCAACTGCAGATGGTATGAACGAAAAAGGGTTGGTGGCTAATCTATTATGGCTTGCTGAATCGGAATTTCCAAATTGGGATAAAAATAAACCCGGTCTTTCTATTTCGTTATGGGCTCAGTATGTATTGGATAATTTTGCAACTGTGGCAGAAGCCGTAGATGCTCTTAGAAATGAGCCTTTTACTTTGGTCTCATCTTATATTCCTAATATGCCAGATAAATTTGCTACTCTCCATTTATCTATTTCTGATTCGCTGGGAGATAATGCCATATTTGAGTATGTGGAGGGAAAACTTGTGATTCATCATAATCCTTCTTATCAAGTAATGACAAATTCTCCTATTTTTCAACAACAGCTTGCGTTGAATACATATTGGTCTGAAATTGGTGGAACTGTTATGTTGCCCGGAACCAATAGAGCAGCTGATAGATTTGTTAGAGCTTCTTTTTATATTGAGGCTATACCTGTGACAGATGATATAAAAATTGCTTCTGCTGCTACTTTTAGTGTTATCCGAAATTGTTCTGTTCCATTAGGTATAACTACACCAGGGCAACCTAATATATCTTCAACAATATGGAGAGTAATGGCTAATCAAAGAGATTTGATATATTATTATGAATCAGTAATGAGTCCTAATATTTTTTGGATTGATCTTAAAGATGTTGATTTTTCAGAAAAAGAAACTGTTAAAAGATTAAAACTCACTGACGGTGAAATATATACGGGAAATGCTGTTAATTATTTTCAGGATTCAAAACCTTTTATCTTTGAGGGAATAAAATCGTTATAGTTAAAGGGGAAGAAAAACTTAATAGACAATTGTTTTTGAATTTCTAACAGATTTTTATTTTCTATATTAAATTCAATAGCATTAAGGAAATCATGTTTTTTTATTCTCTTAATATCTTATATAAAAAGGAGGCAGATTCAAATATAAATTTAAACCTGCCTCCTTTTTATATTTTTATGGGATCCTAGTAACTAAAACTACTTCCTCCTATAAATTCCCGAATAATTGATGTTGGTGGAATTTGAGAATCATCTATGGGTAAGAAAAAGTCAAGCATTGAAAGTAATCTTTGTGCTTCACTGTATTCTTCACTTGTATCAGGAACACTTAGTAATAAAGGTTCTGCATATTTTTTCAATACACTTAACTCGAAAAACAAGGCTGAGTTAAACATGAAATCAGCTTCTTCCTGATAAGGAAAAATATATTTTTCTTCTCCTCTTCGAACACTTTCCCATCTTTGTAAGGTTTGCAATGCTGTGTGGTTTCTGTATTTTGAATCGCGAACAATACGACGCAATAGACGATTATCGGTTGTGCTGATTCTTGATAAGTTATCCATCGATATCGAGGTTAAGGCTGAAACATAAATTTTATATTTCTTTTCATCACTTACTTGAGCAGTCAATAACGGGTTTAGTGCATGGATACCCTCTATAATCAAAATAGAATTATGTTCCATTTTTAATTTGGTACCGTGTGGTTCTCTTTTCCCGTAATGAAAATCAAAAATGGGAACTTCTACTTCTTCTCCTGAGATAAGTTGATTCAAGTGTTGATTAAATAACTCTAAATCCAAAGCCTGGATGGATTCATAATCGTGTTCTCCTTTTTCATCTAAAGGAGTATTTTCCCGATTAACAAAATAATTATCCATTGAAAGAATCAATGGTTTCAATCCGAATATATAAAGTTCTATGTTTAATCGATTGCTAAATGTTGTTTTTCCACTTGATGAAGGTCCCGATATTAAGATGATTTTTACACCTTTACGATTCCTTTCACTTATTTGATCTGCTATTTGGGCAATTAATTTTTCTTGTAAAACTTCTCCTATTTTTATTAACAGACTGCTCTTGTCTTGTAGTATGGCTGAATTTAAACTGCCAATATTGGATACTTCCAATATATTCACCCATTCTTTATGACGTTTGAATACTTCAAACATTTTATCCCGTTTTTCCATAACATCCAATTTGTTCGGATTTTCTCTCTGTGGAATCGATAGATAAAATCCGTCACAAAACGGTTTTATGTCGAATAGTTGAATATAACCTGACGAAGGAGCTAAAGGACCATAGAAATCTCCGAATATGTCCGCCATTTGATAAATGGTCACGTATAACCTTTTTCGAGTTTCCAATAACTTTACTTTGTCTGTTTGACCATTCTCCTTGTATATTTCCTCTGCTTCTTCCCGACGACAACGGTTATAAACAATAGGAATATCTTGAGCTATTAATTCTTGGACACGTTTTTTTATAGCGATATGTCTGTTTTTTATATCGATAGAATCGTTAATTGTAAAATAAAAACCTCTTGCAATGGAGTGTTCTATTTTTAATGTTGTTTGAGGATAAAGATCTTTTACTGCTTTATATAATAAAAAGAATAATGTACGATAATATACCCGACTTCCTTCATAATGCGTCATATCTATAAAATGGACGCTTTTATTTTCATACAATATGTAATTTAAGTCTTTTGACTTATTATTTACATAGGCTGCAATATAAGGGTATTTATTATTTAGGTGAAGAATATTCAGTAAATCGAGTAAAGATGTTCCCGGTTTGACTAATACTTCTTTATTAGTATTTTTACAGATGACTTTCAACAATTTTTCCATGATAGTGACATTATTAAGCAGTTTTTAAAGATACATATTTTTTCTATTTATGATAATTGAAAAGTCAATGTTTTTGAAATAAAAGGACAAGAATAGGATATTTGAGAATATTTTTAGAAATTCAATAAATAAAAAGGGAAGCAGATGAAATATGATTATTGTTGTGTTATGGATATATTATTAGGTAAAATACTTGTTCGGATATTTTTGTTTATATATTTTTTTTCATGTTCAATCAACAGTTTTGCTGAAGGGGAAAAGATTTTAAAAGAAAAATATCCTTCTGTTTTACAAATAAACGGAAATTTATTCCGAATGAATGGAAAACCTTTTGATATGTGGGGAATACGTACGGCAAGTGCAACGGAAAATAAAGGTTCTGTAAAACATCTTATTGATCAGTTGGATGATTATAAATATTATGGGGTTAATTCTGTTGCAGTATATTTTATGGGGAGTAATGGAGGATCTTACGATCCTTTTAATCAGGATGGAACCATGATTGATAGAAATCATTTAAAACGAATGAAAAAAATTATTGAAGCTGCGGGGAAAAGAGGTATGGTTGTCGTTGTTGGTATTTTTTATCAAAAAGTTCCTTTAAACAAAATACGATTAAAAGATTGGCAAGCATGTAAAAATGCTGTTCGTACAGTTGCTAGCTGGTTAAAACAAAAAGAATATAGTAATGTAATACTTAATATAGCGAATGAACAGAATTCTTCTGGATATATAGGGAAACCGTGGGAAAGGGTTCGTGATCCGAAATATCTTTTAGATCTTTGTAATATAGCTAAAAAAGAGGCTCCAAATCTTATTGTCGGAGCAGGAGGATATAATATTGAAAATAATAAAATCATAGGAATATCTGAAAAGGTAGATGTTTTATTGTTTGATACATCTTCTCCATCTAAAAATTCCGGAGTTCATTTTGATGAGTATAGAAGATATGGTATTTTTAAACCTATTGTTAATGTAGAAATGTTTGGTGCTTGGACAGGAAGATTTAAAGATGGAAATTTTTTATCTAATCCCGAAATAGATTATTTTTATGATGAGATTGATGTTGTTGCGTCAACGGAAGGGTTATATACTTTTTTCTTTGCTATGGATTGGTTGCAAGGGAAGGGGTATGGTAAAAAAAATCGGTATGATATAGCAGGGGAAGGGACATTAACATCGCCAGGTATTCGTTGGTTTTTCGAATATCTTAAAAAGAAGAAATAATTTTTAAATCTGATACTGTCAAGTTATGGTACAATAAAACAGAGGAAAATGAAAAATCTTTTGCAGATTATTTTTTTAAGATTTTAAATGATTCCCCTTCTTTTAAATTGATAGAGATAGAGTGGTTGGATATAAGGGGAGAAACATTTTGTTTTCCTATTTTATAACAGTATTTTTCAGGTTCCGGAAGTTTAATATGAAATAGATTGTTTTTTTTGGCTTTTAAAATAACATTCTGAAGTTTTCCATCCCTCCACTCTAATGAAATTACACCTCCTCCTCGGACACATAAACCTTTAATATGTCCGTTGTTCCATGATTTAGGTAAAGCCGGGAGTAGTTCAATATATTTTTCTTGACTTTGCACGAGCATTTCGAAAATACCTGCTGCTCCTGCTTCATTCCCGTCAAAAACAAAAATATCCCAAGGTGCACCGCCTATCCCTTGGGGTGAAATAGTCAGCAAATTTTCTCGTGTCAATTCCCGCAAAAGACCTTGTAAATGGAAATAGGCTTTTTCCGATTTTTTTAAACGAGTATAGTATAAAATCATATTGGCTCGGCTCCATTCCACGTCTTCCCAGGCATCTGCCGACAAACGTCGTTCTATGGTTTTTTCTGCTGCTTGAGCTAATTCTGGGGTACGAACAGGTGAAATTTGATTATAAGGATAAAGAGCCAGTAAATGAGAAGTATGACGGTGGTTCGGTACTGCTTCTTCATAATCTTCAATCCATTCTTGTATTTGACCGTATTTTCCTATTTGTAAAGGGGGAAGTTGTTGGATGGCTTTTTTTAATGAATCGGAAAAAGCAGTGTCATGATTCAGTATCTTACTTGCTGAAATACAATCAGAGAACAGTTCATAAACCAATACCCGGTCACAAGTGGGCATCATGGAAAGAGAAAGTGTTTCTCCATGGTATTGAAATGCGTTTTCGGGTGAAGTGGAAGGACCTGTCATTAAGTAACCGTTTTTGGGGTCTTGAATCATATAATCAAGAAAAAAACGGGCTGAACTTTTTAAAATGGGATAACCCTGTTCTTTTAAAAAAATGGTGTCCTGCGTATAAGTATAATGATCCCATAATTGTAAGGCCAACCATAGCCCTCCTGTGGGATGAAGGCCCCAGCCCGGCCATTCTCCGGGTGCGGTATATCCCCATGGATTGACTACCGTATGGGCTACCCATCCCGGACTGCCATAGACAATATGCGCTGTTTGGCTCCCCCATTTTTCCAAAGATTCCAAAAAGGAAAAAAGAGGAGTATTGCATTCCGCCAAGTTTCCCACATTGGCTATCCAGTAATTTTGTTGAGTGTTGATATCTAAATGATAATCACAATTCCAGGACATACTGCAAGCCAAATTATCATTCCATATCCCTTGCAGATTGGCTGGCAAAGGTGAATTCTCTCGTGAAGAGGCTATAAGTAAATAACGTCCGTATTGGGCAAACAAAGCAAACAATCCTGCATCTTCTTCTCCGCTTTTTACCCGTTTCCACCGTAAATCGGTGGGTAATTCCGTAATTTCTTTTGATTCTTCCAAGGAAAAAGATACTCGGTTAAAAAGGGAAGAGTGATCAAGCATGTGTCGTTTCTTTAATTCTGAATAAGGAATGGAAGAAGCTTTTTTTAATGTCTCTTCACAACTGATGAGGGGAGTAATGCCCGTATAATTCGTCCTGATATCTATTAATATCCATGCTTCGCTGGAACCTTCTACTGTGATGGTACTGTCTTGAGGTGTAACGGTTCCGTCTTGGGTAATAAGTTTAACTTTCCCGGCAAATTGTACACCTGGTTCTTTCGGGGAATGGAAAAAAGCATTCCCTTGAAAGGTAAAACCTTCTGCTGAAGATTGGATATCAACAGTACGTAACCATTTTCCTGATGTAGTAAAATTAAGGGATTGCGATTTATTTGATTTGAGATGTATTACCAATACCTGGTCCGGATTGGAACAAAAAACCTCTCGTGTATAATAAGTATCTCCTATTTGATACGATACGGAAGAGATCCCTTGTTCCATATCCAAGTCCCTGTAATAATCAAAGTAAGAGGTATCAGGGTAATTGAAACGTAGAATCAAATCACCTAACGGAAGATGGCTTCCAAATGTGTGGGGTTGTCCTGTCAGGTATTCAGAGGCCATACGGTTACCTTCCGATAACTTTCCTTCAAAAAACAATTTTCGGATAGCAGACAACTGTTCTTTTCCGCAAACTTTTTCCTGATTGGAATCCGGACTTCCAGACCAAAGTGTTATCTCGTTTAATGCAATCCTTTCTTCTGTTACGCCTCCATAAATCATAGCTCCTATCCGGCCATTTCCTATGGGTAGAGCTTCCATCCATTCTTGAGCCGGACCGGTGTACCATAATCGGTTTTCTTCGGAAGTTTGTACAGAGGTACAAGCTGTCCAGAAACACAGGAAGCATAACAGAATCTTATTCATTGTCTTTCAGGTAAAATCAGTTTTATCGTTTCAATAGCTTGGTATCAATAGGGATATGTTTCCCTGATTCATCAATCATTTGTAATTGTAAAGAACCTCCGTTTCTGTCGAAATACAATACTTTGATCGTATGCAACCCTTGTTCTAAGGCTACTTGTCCGATGATTTCTTTTGGAGAATGTTCTCCATCGTTGTTGATAATCTCTTCTCCATCAATATAAAGCATACTGCCGTCGTCCGATAACAGGGCGAATGTATAAATACCTGTTTTCGGTACCTCTAAATATCCGTTTATGGATAAACCGATAACGCCATGAACTTCTTTGGGAATACCTATGCGATCCATTTTGAAACTGCCTTTTAATTCTGCCGATTCAATTTCTGCACAGCGGGTTCCTAAAAAATGATACCATGAAGCGGTTACTCCATTTTCTGTGGGAGTTGCTTTTTGTGCCGGTAACGGTTTGCTTTTGATATAGGAGGTTTTTACCATGTCTCCCATGGTTCCGTTAGGGCGGATGGTTCTAAAAATAAAATCTGTTGATTCCGTTACGGTTATCGGACCCGTATAACGAGGAGAATTTGCAGAAGGGAAAGAACCGTCAGTAGTATATGCAATGGATATTCCGGGGGCTATTTCCGGTATTTCGATAATTGCCTGATCAGTGAAAACATTTTTTGTATAAAATCCTTCGATGTCAGGAATCCGATAATTGATATTCATGGCATCCAAACGAGGTAAATGTGCGATCATTTTATTGCGGAAACGTCCCCAATTTTTTTTGTCGGTTGTACACCATCCTACTTCCGATAATGCCAACAAACGGGGGGTTAACATATATTGCATACGTGCTTCGGAAGGAATCCACTCACACCAGATATTGGCTTGTACTCCCTTTAACAAGGATTGTTGTTCTTCCGTCAAATTTTCTGGAACCGGATTATAGTGATACAGAGATGGTAATGTTTTTGAATCTTGTCCATAATCAAAGTAGAATACTGAATTGGGGCATTGAATGACTTGATTTCCTTGTTTTGCTCCTTTTTCTGCTACATCAGGAATCCAGCCTCTCCACCATGCAATAGTAGCTGTCGGGGAGATTCCTCCTTCTAGAATTTCATCCCAACCAATTAACTGACGGCCATTGGCATTGAAATGTTTTTCCATCTCTTTTACAAACCATGCTTGTAATTCCTCTTCTGTTTTTAATCCTAATTGTTTCATGCGTTTCTGACAAGCAGGACATTTTTTCCAATTTGTCTTTTCTACTTCATCCGCTCCCAAATGAACATATTGATAAGGGAATAATTGAAAAATCTCGTTATATACATTTCGACAGAAATCCAATGTTGCATCTTTTCCCGGACAAATAGGGGTGGAAAAGGTTGCTCCCCAACCTCTTTCTTTGAAACAAGTCAGGTACGGATATCCTTCAATGGCAGCTAAAAAGTGTCCCGGCATATCTATTTCTGGAATGATATCAATACCTCTTTGGGCTGCATAGGCTACTATCTCGCGGATATCTTCCTGTGTGTAATAACCACCGTACAGGGTATCTCCTTCAACAATACGGAGTTTATCTTTCGGAAGGTTATAATCGGGATTATTTTCTGTTTCCGCTAATTTCATGCATGTCTTGTCATGAGAATTGAAGTGACGCCAAGCTCCTTTCCCTGTTAGTTCCGGATACTGTTTAATTTCAACTCTCCATCCCTGATCATCTGTTAAATGCCAATGGAATTTATTTAATTTATAGAAAGCCATTAAATCCAATAACCGTTTGATTTCTTCTTTATCGTAAAAATGGCGGGATACATCTAACATAATTCCCCTCCATTCGAAACGGGGGGCATCTTGAATTGTTATTTCGGATAATGAAAGGTCGGCATTTTCATCCCCTGGAACAGGTAATAGTTGCCGTAAGGATTGCAATGCAGCAATAGTCCCTTTATAGTCATGAGCCGTAATGGCAATACCCTTTGAGGTTACTTCCAGACGATAACCCTCGTTTGAAAGACCTGTGGTGTCTATTGAAAGAGTGATGTCTCCCGTTCCTTCCTGAAGAGTGAAATTAAGGGCATAATCTGTGGATAGAATTTGTTGCAGATATTCTGCTGCCGGAGTTAATTCCGAGGTTTTTATTCCGATTGTTTTTCCGGATTTCAATGAGTAGGTTCCTGTGCCCACAACCATTTCTGTCGGCTCTGGAATAATAGCAGGAATTGTGGTTTTCCGGTGGCAAGAAACAGACAATAAAAGAATTGTCACACAACATATAAGTAATTTTGTTTTCATGATATAGGTTTGTTTGATTATTCTGATAGTGAAATTTGCTTGTGTTCTTGGGTTTCGTAATATTCGTCAATGAACAGCTCCTTCCCTTTCGCTGCAGTAGTGGCTAAATAATCACATCGTTCGTTTTCCGGTATTTCTGCATGGCCTTTAACCCAGATAAATTTTACTTGATGGAGGGAATATACCTTTAGAAAACGTTGCCATAAATCAGGATTTTTCTTGTTTTTGAAACGGATTCGTTGCCAATTCCATATCCATCCTTTGGTTACTGCATCCACGACATAACGTGAATCGGAATAAATCGTTACATCTCCCCCTGTGATTTTTAACGCTTCCAATCCTTTGATTACTGCCAATAATTCCATACGGTTGTTTGTGGTTAACCGATACCCTTCCGAAAGTTCTTTTCGGTGTCCCCGCGCCATTAATACTACACCAAATCCTCCTGGGCCCGGATTTCCTAAAGCGGACCCATCCGTATAAATCGTTATTTGAACACTCATGTTTCTCTTTTGTTCATTTTCTACAAAGATATATCAAATAATTTGGGGAATGGTATTGAATGAATTTCTACTTTAAAAATCTGCATGTTTTTCTACTTGAATGGTTTTATGAAAAACAGGATGAGAAAATTCAAGATATTCCGCATGAAGAAATAATCGTTCCGCCTTGTGACCGTATAACTCATCTCCTACAATGGGACAATGCAGTCCGGAAATGTGGGCCGCATGTACTCGTAGTTGGTGGGTACGACCTGTGTGAGGGAAGAAAATAATCCGAGTCTGGTTTTGATTGTGTTCAATGACTTGATAGTGGGTAATGGCTGGTTTCCCTTTTTCCCGGTCAACGATTTGATAGGGACGATTCAGAGGGTCGGGCCGTAACGGTAAGTTGATTATTCCTTCATGATGTGCCGGTATTCCCTCTAATAAGGCTATATAACGTTTTTTTACAGTTCGGTTTTTAAATTGTGCTTGCAGGTTTTGATGAACAGTTTTGTTTTTTGCGACAAGTAATAGTCCTGAGGTGCTCATATCAAGCCGATGTACCAATAAAGGGCCTGAAGCATTGGGATATTTTTTTTGTATTCGTTGATAAATGGAATCTGAACTTATTTTTCCGGGAGCAGAAAGGAGACCGGCTGGCTTGTTGACAACGAGCAGATAGTCATCTTCATAAACGATATCCAATTCTTCTTCAATATAATTGGATTGGACCATTGGATTGGGGGCAACATTTAGTCCTTGTAGCATAAATTTTAAAATCGGTCCACATTTCCCCTTACAGGCAGGGTAGAAATGACCATGTTCCCGTATCTCTGTTTTGGGGGATTCTCCCCACCAGAATTCTGCTATGGCTATGGGAGTGAGATGTGACCGGTATGCTGCCTGTAACAACTTCGGGGCTGCACATTCTCCACTACCGGAAGGAGGAACTTGTTGTGGGGTGTCGAAAAACAGTTCGCATAGATTCCGAGTTTCTCCTCGACCATTCAAAATATGGAATTCTTGAAATAATTGCATTTGTAATTGTGATGATCGAGACTGGCGTTCTTGTTTTAATGCTTCAATACGGGTTTTCATGCAATCCAATACGGATTGTTCCTGGGCTAAAGTTTCTTTCCAATGTTGTTTTATGCGCTTTAATTCGGCTTTTTGAAATTGACTTTCCCGAATCAATAACTCTTCTTCTTGAATGGTGATGCCTTGTATCCGTTTTTTATCTCGTATTGCCTTGGCAGTTTGATTTTTTTGTTGGGCTTCCTGTAAAGAAATCAGAGCCTGTTGTTGCAAGGTCTTGATTTTAGCCTTTTGTTGGAGAAAAAGAGTGCTGTTTTCTATTTCTTTTATTTGGTCATTTATTCGGGAAATTTTTTGTTCTTCTTCTGGAAAGAAACTATCGGGAGACAGCAAGTCATATATGGGAGGAACAAAAAAGGGATGGCAATATTGGTGACCTAATGTTCCGGAAAAAGCGGCTAAGAAACCAATCCCGTATTGTGTATCTTTAACAATCAACACTCCGAACATTTTACCCTTTTGAAGTTCCTCTTTCCATTGATTTTGACATTCTATGTATTTTTTTACTTGTTCGGCTGCCAACAAACAGATGGGATGAGGCGTGTAATGAAATGGATAGGTAAATAATTCCGGTAATGGCAATAAAGATTCCGGTAAATCCAAAGGATGGAAAAAAGTCGGTACACTATGGTTGGAATGGATTTGCATTTTATCGTTTTACCTCTAATACATATATGGGTTGAGGTACTGCATTTACTGTTTTTTCTCCATCGCCCTGATAGGTGTTTTGAACAAAGAGATGTAATTTTTTCTTCTTTTTCCACAATTCGGTATCCGTGCAGGGTTCCCATGCGTGTACCGGAAAATCCGTTAAATCTTTAATGGTCCACTGACCTTTTCTTATGTCTGACGTATAAGCCAGGGATACTTTATAGTCTCGTTCTGCATCCCGAAAGAGGTAGTAGATTTTGTGCTTTTGAATGGCAAGACGAGGTCGGGCGATAGGAATCATTTTTGTCCCGCCTCCTTTTAGAGAGAAAGGGGTTTCCCGCTGGAAAACAATGGTTGTATGCCATTCCTTCCCATCATGCCATACCAAGCGATATTGTGGAATATTACTTGTTGTATCGCGCCAGTAGGAGGCAATATAGGGATGTCCTTTACGGTCTGAACTCATGGATGTTTGGTTGATGAGTTCACTGTTTTGAGGAATACGACAAGCATATTCAGCATTGGCCAAACGAATGGGGAGTTGATAAAGTTCTCCATTGGATTTTTCCCAGGTTTTCCCTCCGTCTCGAGAACGTGCATAGCACAAATCGTGATTGGTTTCTACTTGAGGAGTTTCTCGCCATACCCAAGAAAGATGGATGATGCCTTTCGTATCGACATATAATTGCCAATAAGCATTTCTCTGATTCTCCCCATCAATTAATATATTTTGTACTCTTTCCCATTGTTGGCTTTTTATATCATAACGGTTCAATACTAAATTTCCTTCTCCTGATGCTCCGGAACGATAAGCAAAAAGAAGTCCTCCGTCAGGTAATCGATAAAATTCCGGATAAGTCACTTTATGCTCTTCCTCGGTCATGACTGTTTTAGGCCCTAAGGTAAGAGAGCCTGGAGCAGTGCTTTTGCAGTAATTCAGAGGATGATTGTGATGGTCAAAAGCCACATGCAGATATCTTTCTCCATCAACAGCCATACTGATTACATTATGCGCATCCTTCACATTCCCTTTGTATTTTGATTGGCATAAACTCCATTGGTCACTACCTAATTTTCGTTTCCCCAATACTAAAAAACCATCCTTGTCATAAAAGGAGATATATTGAGTTTTACCGTCTGTAACTACTGCGCTGTTTCGAAAAACAGCTGTATTGACAGAAGTTTCACTATATCCGTATCCTACTTTGGATAAATATTGGGCAGATAAAGAATATGGAACAATAGTCCATAAAAATATTAATAAAATAAAAAGGTTTTTTAACATGACACAGTTAGGATAAGTATTTCTTTTACAAAG
>CASFOM010000096.1 GCA_949296295.1 uncultured Alistipes sp.
AAAGAAATAAAGCAACATACCGATATGTTCTGCATCAATACGTTCTATCTCTACCTTAATATTGGGTACGCCTCCATCAACATGGGCCAGCATAGTCCCCAATTCTGCCATACGATTAACCTCTCCGATACGTTTCCCTGCCAGGAAATTAAGCTGGTCCAGATTTTCTGAATCTTCTTTCAACGTAACAACATGATCTGGAGTAGAAACACTAATCACTGTTTCAAAGAAAAGACGTTCCCCCTGTTGGATATACTGTCCCATAGAATGCAAATCAGAGGTAAAGACAACGCTTGCTGGGAAAAGACCTTTGTTCTCTTTCCCTTCACTCTCTCCGTACAACTGCTTCCACCACTCTGATATATACTGCAACTTAGGTTCAAAAGATGCCAATATCTCTATTTTTTTACCCTTCTGATACAACGCATACCGAGCTGCGGCATATTGGGCTGCTAAATTATCCGAGTATTTCACCCCTTTTCCCGTTTGCTTTTCCATCGCCTGAGCTCCCTGAACCAAAGCCCGAATATCAATTCCGGCTACTGCCAACGGCAACAATCCTACGGGGGTCAATACAGAAAAACGACCTCCTACATTATCCGGAATCACATAAGTTTTATAACCTTCCCGATCTGCTAAAGTACGTAAAGCTCCTTTCGTCGCATCCGTTACTGCTACAATGCGTTGTGAAGCACCTTCTTTCCCGTAACGGAATTCTATCTCTTCCTTGATGATACGAAAAGCTACCGCAGGCTCTGTCGTTGTCCCCGATTTAGAAATGACAATGGTGGCTATGGAACGGTCCTTGACAGCCTGCAACAACTCATACATATAATCTTCACTGAGATTCTGACCCGCAAACAATACAATAGGTGCAGTCCGATTCTTTTTCAATAAATCAAAATTATCTGAAAGAGCTTCCAAAACAGCTTTCGCTCCTAAATAAGAACCTCCAATACCTATCACGATAACGACTTCTGCCAAAGACTGCAAACCTTGAGCCGTCCGCATAATATCATCCAACTCCCAACTCTTTATGGAAGAGGGTAAGGATACCCATCCCAAAAAATCATTCCCTTTCCCGCTGCCATCATACAACTTCGCATGACAGGATTCCATAAGAGAGGACAAAGATTCTAATTCAGACTGGGGAACACAATCCCAAATCTTATCCGTAGATAAACTTAATTTTGCCATAATAATTCAATATCTTTTAACATTTAACAATCTCCTCTATTACCGTAATTGCTCTGAAAGCATCCGTATCTCGCTTCGCACATTGCGACGCTCGTAAAGAATACGATAAACAGCATCTGCTATCGGCATATCAATATGCCACTTCTTGTTAATATGCCAGATACAAGAAGAGGCATAATAACCTTCCGCAATCATATTCATCTCTATTTGGGCACTCTTGACCGAATAACCTTTCCCTATCATGGTCCCGAAAGTACGGTTGCGACTAAACTGAGAATAAGAGGTAACCAATAAATCACCCAAATAAGCCGAAGAGTGAATATCTCGATCATACGGATAGGTCTCCTTCAGAAACCGAGCCATTTCGCACGTCGCATTTGAAATCAAAACAGACAGAAAATTGTCTCCATAACCCAAGCCATGGCAAATACCTACGGCTATGGCATATATGTTCTTCAATACAGCCGCATATTCTGTCCCGTAAATATCTGTCAAAATATTATATCGAATATAATCACAACTGAATTTCTCTACCAACAAACGTGCATTTTCCTCACTCTTTGCCACTACATTAAGATAAGAAAGACGTTCAAGGGCAACCTCCTCTGCATGACAAGGACCTGTCAGAATACCTATCTGCTCAAAAGGAAGTCCAAAACGCTCATTCAAATATTCCGCTATGGTCACATATTCATCCGGGACAATCCCTTTTATCGCCGATATGACAAACTTATCCTCCAACGATTGACTTAATTTTTCCAAAACAGACTTTAAAAAAGCTGAAGGTACTGCCAATAAAAGAACATCCGATTCCGAAACAATTGCATCAAGATCTCCCGAGATATGCAATTTGGAAGTATCCAAATAAACACTGCTGAGGTATTTCGGATTTACATTATGTTTGAGAATATGTTGCGCAACCTCTTCATTAGTGATGTGCCAATTGATTAATGCCTCATTCTCAAGAAGTATCTTCACCAAAGCAGTAGCCCAACTTCCATAACCTATTACTCCACAACGAGCCGATTTATCTATAATATATGCCATTTCTTTCGTAAAATAATGAGGAAAGATACAACTTTTTCGCTATATATAAAAATTAGAAGCTCTTTAAAAGGCTATTTCAGATATTCTCAATACTACTTTGCAACTCATTCCTTCCTTTCTACAAAATATCTGTCTAAATAAAAACAGATAAAAATAAGACACTTACGAAAAAACAAATGACAACTCAAGCCTTTTTACAAGCAACCTCGCTCTTCATTATTCAGATTCAAACGCAATGCAACAAAAAGCAATATCGTAAAAGCCACCAAAGAAGAGCCTCCATAACTAAAAAAAGGCAACGGAATACCGATTACAGGGAAAATCCCCAAAGTCATCCCTATATTGACTACTACATGAAAAAAGAAAATAGAGGCTGCTCCATAACAATAAACCCGACCAAAAGTTTCCCGCTGACGGTCTCCCATACGCATTAACCGGAAAATCAATGCGGAGAAAAGAAACACAACCAAAGCACTCCCCAAAAAACCAAACTCTTCTCCTATCGTACAATAAATAAAATCGGTACTTTGTTCCGGAACAAAATCATATTTCGTTTGAGTCCCCTGTAAAAAACCTTTCCCGCTAAAACCGCCTGATCCTATGGCTATTTTAGACTGATTCACGTTGTATCCCCAATGTTTCAAATCTTCTTCCAGTCCCAACACATCAAGAATACGCTTTTGTTGGTGCTCTTGAAGAATATGCTCAAAAACATAATCTACGGAAAGTGTATAACCTATTGATGAGACAAACATGACGACAAACAGAACCACATTACGTAACTGATAACGATAGCCATAAAGAATGATAAACGGAAAAGTCAAGCCTATGGAAATCAATACCACAACATCCCCGTCCAACGGACCATCCGACCATAACAGAGATAATAGTTTCAGTAAAATCATAATGATTAACAAAACGGACAGATAGATAAACTTACTCCGCCAAAGACCATTCGTCATCCCTTCTGCCAATAACGTAATCATTAAAATCAACATAATCAAAGCTACAGGTTCTATCAAAAAAGAGGCTATAAATAACAATACTACCTGAAACAAGATGACATAAACCCATTTGTTTAATCCTTCCCGGTAAAGCATAAAAAGAAAAGAAGAGTAAACCAAGGCTGAACCCGTATCATTCTGAAACAATACCAATAAAAAAGGAAGACCTATAAGAATGGATATTCCCAACAAACTGCGTAAATTATGAATATCAAAACTGTAAGAACTCATGTATTTGGCCAATACTAAGGCCACCGCAAACTTCCCAAATTCTGCCGGTTGTATGCTGAAAGAACCTATCTGTATCCACGATTTGGCTCCGTGGGATTCTGACCCCAACACGAAAACACTCAACAGAACCAAAATCATGAGACCGTAAATCGGATAGGCGAAAAAATAGTAATACTTGACATCGATTAGCAAAATAACAATAGCCAAACAACAACAAATACCAATCCACATGATTTGAGAACCATAACGCTGCGACATATCAAACATATTGGCATGATCTTCATTGAATACTGCCGCATAAATACTGATCCACCCCAATAACACCAATGCCAAATAAATCAGAATGGTCCACCAGTCAATCCCTCGTATGAACAGATTACTATTTTGCATATTGCGGATAATTGATGTGTTTACTTTTTACATATTCAACCTCTGCCGGACGGGTTATCGTATCCGTCAGATACTGTTCTATCAACAAACTCGCTATGGGTAAAGCTATCGATGCTCCAAATCCTCCATGCTCCACATAAACAGAAATGGCTATCTTTGGATGATCCTTCGGAGCAAAGGCCGCAAATGTCGAGTGATCCGCTCCCCGACCATTCTCTGCTGTCCCTGTCTTGCCACAAATATCCAATCCCGGAACCATCGCACGTACACTGGTTCCCCCTACATGAACACCCTTCCACATCGCTTCAGCAAAAATATCAAAATATTTCGGATCAATATCCGTATATTGTTTCTGACGAAAACGAACATCTATGGAATCCTGACCATCAATCTGTTTTACAATATGAGGAATATAATAATATCCCCGATTCGCCACCGTGGCCACAAAATTGGCTAACTGTAACGGAGATACGCCTATTTCTCCCTGGCCTATCGCTAAAGAAAGAGTGGTCAAGGCATTCCATCGCCCTCGATACATCCGATCATAATAATCCCGGGAAGGAATATTCCCATTTCTTTCTCCGATAAAATCTGAATTCAATTTCCGGCCAAAACCAAACGAAAGAACGTGCTTCCGCCATGCTTCAAAACCTTTTTTAACGTCTCCATAACGCCGGTTCTCCAATATATTCCGGTAAACGTAACAAAAATAGGCATTACAGGAAGTCTGTATCGCAAAACTCAAATCAAGCGGTGACGCATGAGAGTGACAACCCAAATGCAAATTGCCAAAATGATAACCATTGCTGCATGGATAAGTCTGGGAAGGCGTGAGAACACCCTCTTGCACCCCAATCAATCCTGTGGCTATCTTAAACGTAGAACCCGGTGGATAAGATGCCATCACTGCCCGGTTAAACATAGGCTTACGGGGATCGGTAGCCAATTCCCGATAATTTTTACTCCTATCCCGACCGATCAACTTATCCGGATTATAGGTAGGACTGCTCACCATGACCAAAATCTCACCCGTAGAAGGCTCTATGGCCAAAACGGAACCTATCTTACCCTCCATCAACTCTTCTGCCAACAACTGCAATTTGGCATCTATTGTAGATACAATTGATGTTCCCGGAACAGCCAAAGTATCATAGATTCCTTCTGCATAAGCCCCTTTCGGCATTCCATGAACATCCACCAATTCCATCTTCACCCCTTTCTTCCCCCGCAAAACCGTTTCATAGGCTCGCTCAATACCTGCCATGCCTATATAATCTCCACTCTTATAATAACTGTCCGCTTCAATATGGTCTGCATTGACCTCTCCAACATAGCCCAGAATATTCCCTGCTGTCTTGTATGGATAGGAACGAATGGTACGAAACTGTGTATACATGCCCGGGAAACCATACTCTTCAAATTTCAACTTAGTCTCTTTCGACAGTTGTTTGAACAATATGGAAGGACGACGGGTGGAATAGGCCCGCGCTTTTTTCAACTCTTCTTCCAACTCCTGGCGACTAACCCCTATGATATTACAAAAAGCAACCGTATCAAATGGTTTCAAATCCCGCGGGATAACCATCAAA
>CASFOM010000097.1 GCA_949296295.1 uncultured Alistipes sp.
GCATTCATTAATTATATGAATGTATTAAGTGACTTTTCAAGAGATGTAAATAATCGATATGCGAAATTAATGCAGCAATCAACAGGAACAATAACCCCCGCTTTTGCTTAATTAAATTCAATACAACGATTTATCCTATAAAAAATGGCTCAAGAGTTATAATATACTCTTGGGCCATTTTTTATAGGATAATCCTGATTTCTTACAATATCCATGTCCTTAATTAAAATTATCTACCCCATTCAGTAACGTATTTTACAAATTTATCATACCCCCTTATCAAATTGTTTTTTATCCTCCATTACATCATCGCATTCCTTACTATTTTTTTCTAACCCACTTTACTATAAAAACATAATGACAAATAATTGATTAAATGTGATATTTTTTAGAAAATTATAGCTATATTTGCATTGAAAACACAAAAGAAACAAAAAAGAAACATTTTAAAAACAAACAAGAAATAAAACAACAACTAACTTATAACTATCTATTATGATTCATCCAAAACACATTTCTAATTCAGGAAGATTATTCTATAAATTGATATGCTTATGTATCTGTTTATTTTCAGTCTTCCAATTATCAGCATCTTCAACCAACCTTAATAGGGATGAATGGTTAAAGAAACTGAAAATAACGGTAGATAAATGGTCTGAGGATTGGGAAAAACAAAATCCTCAACCATCGAAAAGCCAAGAAGAAGCTACAAAAAAAAGAAAAGAAAAACGGGAAAGAGATTACCGAAATTTTTTATCCGAAACTTTTCTTAATTTCAGACACAATCTATATCCTTCTCAAGCAGAAGATATTGCATTAGAACAAGAAAATCATATTTGGGATGACTACACCCCTCAAAAGGGATATAATTATCTATTTAAACAATATGCTGATCGGACAGCATCGGAATTACAAACAGAAATGGGGAATAACCCTGACTCCTTAAACATAATGTTGCAAAAACGAGATGCTTTCAGGCTAACACGGCAAATGAAAGATTTGGCTTTGCAACTTGAACTCAAACAACCAGAGGCATTACGTAGCGTTATTACCCATATGGAAAACAGTTTAAATATGGAAATTCCTGAAAAAACAGCCTATATGAATGCCGTAAACCGTTTGGAGCAACGAAAAAGAGCTTGGTTAGATGACTTAAACAGGTGAAATATAACCATATATAAAGAAATAAAACAAACTCTTAATCTACTCGACAAAACACTTTTAAAAAATCCATTATTAAAAACAGACCGATTATTATATTTACGAAGAGAGATTAAAGATGCTCGATATAAATTCCCGGAATTGATGGGATTTCCTTCCTTGAACTCTCATACCAACACCAATATCATCAATAGTGGAGCAAACTGGTATAACGAAATCGGAATATTAACCGGATTATCCGGAAATCAACAACAGAAAACATTATATCGCCCGGAAAGGCCTGTATTAATCTCTGATTTGGAAATTAGTTTTGATGCATCAAAAGTACTGTTTTCTGCCATAGGAACTCATGACTGTTGGCATGTTTTTGAACAACCCGTAGAAGGAGGGGTTGCAGAACAATTAACTTCGAAAGAACTACCGGATATCAACCATTTCGACGCCTGCTATCTCCCTGATGGAAATATCATTTATACTGCTGACGCTACCTATCAAGGATTACCTTGCGAAGGAGGTAGTCGACCTATGGCTCTCTTATACCTCTATGATCGAAAAACAGGAGAGACAAGACAATTAACTTACGAACAAGACAGCGACTGGTGTCCTACCGTTCTGAATAACGGGAAAGTCATGTATTTAAGATGGGAATATAGCGATATATCACACTATTTCAGTAGAATACTGATGACAATGAATCCTGACGGAACAAGTCAAATGGAATATTATGGAAGTAACAGTTATTTCCCCAATTCTTACTTTTATGCCCGGGCTATTCCGGAACACCCTACCAAAGTAGTGGGTATTGTAGGTGGTCATCACGGAATTTCTCGATCTGGACGGCTCATGATTATAGACCCGCAATTAGGGCGTCGCGAAGCTGATGGGGTTGTTCAGGAAATTCCTCATCGAGGGGAAAAAGTAGAACCCATTGTCAAAGATATGCTTATAGATGGCGTATTTCCTCAATTCCTACACCCTTACCCGTTAAGTGAAGACTATTTCCTTGTATCCGCCAAAATGAGCCCGGAAAGTTTATGGGGGTTATATTTAGTCGATACATACAACAATATGACCCTTATCAAGCAGGAAGAAGGTGCCGCCTATTTTGATCCTATTTTATTGAAACCACAGCCAACACCTCCTGTTATTGCTTCAAAAATTGATTTGAACAGTGATCAAGCACATGTCTTTTTAAGTGACATCTATGCCGGAGAAGGCTTGAAAGGCGTACCTCGCGGAACTGTAAAAAAACTGAGACTATTCAGTTATCATTTTGCTCATATGGGGTCCGGAGGACATAATACAGTTGGTGTAGAAAGTGGATGGGACATAAAACGTATTTTAGGAACCGTAGATGTTGAAGCGGATGGCTCTGCATTCTTTACCGTACCGGCCAATATGCCTATTGCCGTTCAACCGTTAGATTCAAATGGACGGGCTTTGCAACTTATGCGGTCTTGGTTCGTTGGGATGCCTGGTGAAACAGTATCTTGCGTAGGATGTCATGAACAACAAAGTACCGTTGTTGCCAACAAATACACGTTAGCTTCCAGAAAAGCGCCTGCTCCCATCACAGAGTGGTATGGGAAAGCCCGACCTTTCTCTTTCCGTTATGAAATACAACCCATTCTTGACCGTAAATGTCTCAGTTGTCACAACGGAGAAAAACCGGGAAGGCCCGATTTCCGAAAACAAGATACGGTAAGATATGAAGGTTATTCCAATACCGATGCCCTATTCTTCAACGAGACAGGATATCTGAACCTTCATCCTTACGTCTATCGGCCTGGGCCTGAAAGTGATAACCGAGTAGCTTATCCTCTGGAGTATCACGCTTCTGTCAGCGAATTAGTACAGTTACTGCAACGCGGGCACTACAATGTAACCCTCGATAAAGAAGAATGGGATAAATTATATGCATGGATTGACCTGAATGTCCCCTATCGAGGAAAATGGGCTCCTCCTCAGTATCGGAATTTCGACCAGGATGAACGAAGAAAAGAACTTACGGCTGCTTATGCCAAAGTGAAAGTTGACCCTGAAGCCGAATTTGACGAATTGGTTAATCGATTGGAAAAAAGAAAAATAGAACCTGTATTACCCACTCCTGTTCAGAAAGTTCAAGATACGGAAAAACCCTCCGTTGCAGGATGGCCTTTTTCTCCTCAAGAAGCTTTAGCAAAACAAGAAGCTGAAGGAGAAACGACCAAAACCATCGATTTAGGAGGAGTAAATTTAGAATTGGTACGTATTCCTTCTGGAGAATATGTATCAGGGAGCGATATCGGTTATGACGATGAACGACAACATAAAGTCGTCAAAATAGACCAACCGTTTTGGATGGCCAAATATGAAATCAGTAACGAGATATATGAATTGTTTGATCCTGAACATGACAGCCGTTATATAGACCAACACTGGAAAGACCATATCAATGCAGGATATCCGGCGTTTGGTGCCAACCAACCGGTGATTCGTATCAGCTACGAAGATGCAGAAGCGTTCTGTAAATGGTTAAGTGAAAAGACCGGATTAAAATGTTCCTTACCTTCTGAAGAACAATGGGAATGGGCTTGTCGGGCAGGCTCTGACAAAACATTCTGGTTCGGAGATACGGACAGTGATTTTTCCAAATATGAAAACTTAGCCGATCATTCTGTCAGAAAATTTGTAGTGGATTGGAATGGAGCCGGTAACCACCTCAGATATCGAGGAGACAATGATCCCATGATGAAATATTACGACTTTATTCCTCGTAGTAAAACTGTAGATGACGGGAATATGATTGTATGCGATGTAACAGAGTACTCGCCCAATCCCTGGGGATTACATAACATGCACGGGAATGTGGCAGAATGGTGTTCAGGAAGCTATCAGCCAGGAGTCAATGCCATTGCAGATCAATTTTATACATCGGATATGAAAGTAGCTCGAGGTGGCTCATGGAGAGACCGTCCTCAACGATCATCGGCTTCTGCCAGAAGATTTTTCAATAACTACCAAAAACCATTTCTTGTAGGTTTTAGAATTATAGTAACGGATTAACCCTTATCTGAACATGAATAGAAACAAATTTCACATACTTGCAATTATTGCACTATTATCCGGATGGCTTCTGTTCTCTAATAGTGTAAGCGCTCAAAATTACCTTTCTCCTTCCCGAACAATTGCCGTTCCCGGAGAAAAAAAGATATGGATCGTTTCAGCTTCTGAATCTCAGCCTGCACTTCTGTTGCTCGACTTAACCTCTGAACAAGTAGAACAAAAAATAGAACTGTCTTTTCATCCTTCAGGATTAAATATATCTCCCAACGGAGAAATATTATATGTCGCGGAATACAGCACTCCTGGAAAATTACATTTACTACAAACGAATAATGGGAAAGTTAAACACTCCATTATTGTAGGTGATTATCCTACGGATGTATGCATCAGTCATGATGGGAATAAAATTTGGGTGGCCAATCGTTTCTCCAATGATATATCCGTAGTTAATCCCAACAAAAAAGAAGAGACTATCAGAATACCTGCTGTTCGTGAACCGGTTACCTTAGCCTTATCTCCTGATGGAAAAACGCTTGCAGTAGCTAATCTGTTACCCTTTCAATCCTCGTTGGATGAATACGTTTCTGCCCAAATAACCTTAATCAACACTCAGAACAATCAGGTCATTGACCATATTGCCCTGGCAAACGGTTCTCAATCAATCGAAGGGTTATGTTTTTCTCCTGATGGTACATTTTTATATGCGACACACATATTATCCCGCTTTCTATTTCCTACGACTCAGATAGAACGAGGATGGATAAATACCAATGCGCTATCGATTATCGATATGCAAGGGAAAAAATATTACAATACCCTACTCCTTGACCAAGTAGATAAAGGAGCTGCCAATCCTCGTAGTGCTACGGTATCTTCCGATGGGAAAAAACTATTCATCGCTTTAGCAGGAACACACGAATTAATGGAAATCAATCTTCCTGGGATGCATAAAAAACTGGAATTGTTACAAGCAGGAAAATTAGAAAATGCTCTTACCTCTTTTCAGGAGTTACCTGACAATTTAAGTTTCATTTATACAGAACAAAAAAGAATTCCTTTACAAGGGAAAGGTCCCCGATTTATAGCGGAATATTATGGGAAATTGTATCTGTCGGACTATTTCTCCGGAGGATTAGATGTCTTTGATCCTATGAATAATGAAACATCTCGGTTTATTCACTTAGGAGAAGAACCCGAATTAAACCAAATACGAAAAGGAGAATTGTATTTTAATGATGCAGCCTTCTGTATGCAACACTGGCAAAGTTGCATCAGTTGCCATCCTGATGTACGAACTGATGCTTTGAATTGGGATTTAATGAATGATGGATTAGGAAATCCCAAAAACACAAAAAGTTTAGTTCTGGCTCATGTAACTCCTCCTTGCATGATTACAGGTATCCGAAAAAATGCAGAAGTTGCTGTTCGGGCAGGAATAAAATGGATACAATTTGCTGATCGAAGCGAAGAAGAAGCTGCTTGTATTGACGCATATTTAAAATCTTTATCTCCTCTACCTAGTCCCCATCTACAAAATGGGAAATTATCCAATTCCGCAGAAAAAGGGAAACAAGTGTTTGAAAAAGCAGGTTGTGCAGAATGCCATAATGGACCTTATTTTACCGACCAGAACAAATATAATGTAGGTACAGGAGAAAATGAATCTTCTGAAATAACCTTTGATACACCAACTTTACGAGAGCTTTGGAGAACCTATCCTTATTTGTATAATGGACGTGCAAAAACATTACAAGAAGTACTTACCGTATTCAATCCAGAAGACAAACATGGGAAAACGTCTCATTTAACAGAAGAAGAAATCAACAACTTAGTTGAATATCTTTTATCTTTATAAAATCCTTTTCAGAAAAGTATATAGCAAAGTGTTTTATTAAAAATTCTAATTGCAAAAAGGAGGTATGCCAAGTTACAATTGGCTACCTCTTTTGCTTTATACATAAAAATCAACAAAAAGAAACCATGATAAACACAACACCTAACAATTATTCCAGGAAACAACTATATCCAAATACTTATAAGAACTTCTAATTGGCTTTTCCCCAATATTCCGATTCCGGAATAAAATACATTACTTAAATCCTCCATGTAGATCATTCTATCTCTATGGTTTTCATTTGGCCTGTTGTAGAATATTTTTGTATCTTTGCGACGTTTTAATCTATTTATATTCGAACAAAATGGCTAAAGAGCTTAAAGAAGTTATCAACCGCGAAGAAAATTATTCGCAATGGTATAACAATTTGGTAGTAAAAGCCGGTTTGGCTGAAAATTCTGCAGTAAGAGGTTGTATGGTTATCAAACCCTATGGCTATGCAATATGGGAAAAAATGCAACACATCCTGGACGGTATGTTCAAGGATACAGGGCATCAAAACGCCTACTTCCCGCTCTTTATCCCTAAATCTTTTTTTAGTAAAGAAGCCAACCATGTTGAAGGGTTTGCAAAAGAATGTGCTGTCGTAACACATTATCGACTCAAAAATAATCCCGATGGCAGCGGTGTTGTCGTAGATCCGGAAGCTAAATTGGAAGAAGAATTAATTGTACGTCCTACTTCCGAAACGATTATTTGGAATACCTATAAAAACTGGATACAATCTTATCGAGACCTTCCTATTCTCTGTAATCAATGGGCAAATGTCGTTCGTTGGGAAATGCGTACCCGGTTATTCCTTCGTACCGCTGAATTCTTATGGCAAGAAGGCCACACAGCACATGCTACACGTGAAGAAGCTATCGCAGAAGCAAAAAAAATGATACATGTATATGCTGATTTTGTTGAAAAATATATGGCATTACCTGTAATTATTGGACACAAAAGTGAAAACGAACGTTTTGCTGGAGCAGAAGATACTCTGACCATAGAAGCATTAATGCAAGATGGGAAAGCCTTACAATCTGGCACTTCTCATTTTTTAGGTCAAAATTTTGCAAAAGCATTTGATGTCACATTCACCAATAAAGAAGGAAAATTAGATTATGTTTGGGCTACTTCTTGGGGTGTTTCTACCCGATTAATGGGAGCACTTATTATGGCTCATTCTGACAATAATGGATTAGTTCTGCCTCCTAAACTCGCTCCCATACAAGTAGTATTGATTCCTATCTATAAAGGAGAAGAACAATTAAAAGAAATCAGCCAACATCTCAACGAAATTGCTTCTCAATTAAAAGCCAAAGGAATCAGTACCAAAATTGATGATCGTGACAATGTCCGTTCCGGGTTTAAATTTGCAGAATGGGAATTGAAAGGAGTACCCATTCGCTTAGCTATGGGACCACGTGACTTAGAAAAAGGAACCATTGAATTGGTACGCCGAGATACTCTTGAAAAAGAAACCATTTCTCAGGAAGGATTGGTAGAAAAAATCGAAAAATTAATGGAAGAGATACAACAATCTATTTTCGATAAAGCATTAAAATTCAGAGAAAGTATGACAACAAAGGTGGATACTTACGACGAGTTTAAAAAGGTTTTGGATGAAAAAGGAGGTTTTATCTTAGCTCATTGGGACGGGACCATAGAAACAGAAGAGCGTATTAAAGAAGAAACGAAAGCAACGATTCGATGCATTCCTGTAAATGCACCTGAAGAAGAAGGTGTTTGTATGGTTACAGGTAAACCATCACATCGTCGTGTCATTTTTGCAAGAGCTTACTAAAATTCAAACAGTTCTGTTGAACTAAAATATTGTTATAAAATAAGGGGATACGAAATTCGTATCCCCTTATTTTATTCATTAACACTTTAAGTCTATTTTGAGCAGTTTCATCATGTTTTCTTCATCAGATAAATTCACTATTATTTTCATTCAACAAATCCAAACAACATAAAACAACATTCTTTGTATTCAGAAAAAAACCAAACAACATGTTAACCCAAACTCCCCAACATAGGGAAACAATAGAAAAGAGAGATATTACCTTAAAAAACATATAATATTAGTTTTCAACCAATTAAGATAAAGTAAAATCAATTAAACTTATTATTTTCAATCTGATTTCTCATAAATGACAAAATAGATAAAATTATAACCAAAATAGACAACTATTTTCTTTGAGAATAACATAATTTTGTAATATTGACTTTCTTATTAAAGAAATCGAATCTTAATTATGACGTATTAGTTAATGCATCTACTATATAAAGAAGATACATTAACATAAAGGTAAAGGAAATAAACTCTGCCTATTTCAAAACAGAATTGGATATCCATAATGTTTAATTTTCTAAATAAACCAATATCATGTATAGAATGATTTTGAATGAGACATCTTATTTTGGAGCAGGATGTCGTACTCAAATAGCAGTAGAAGCTATTAGAAGAGGTTTTAAAAAAGCTTTTTTTGTCACAGACAAAGATTTGATACGTTTTCACATAGCTGATAAAATTATTGAAGTTTTTGAAAAAAACGACATTCCTTACGAACTTTTCAGTGATGTAAAGGCTAATCCGACCATTGCAAATGTACAACATGGTGTAGAGGCATTTAAAAATTCAGGAGCAGATTTTATTGTTGCTCTGGGAGGTGGTTCTGCCATAGATACTGCTAAAGGAATCGGCATCGTGGCAAATAATCCTGAATTTGCTGATGTAAAATCTTTGGAAGGAGTAGCAGACACTCGACAAAGAGCAGTACCAACCTTTGCTCTTCCTACGACTGCGGGAACAGCAGCGGAAGTAACCATTAATTATGTCATTATCGATGAAGATGCTAAGAAAAAGATGGTATGTGTAGATCCCAACGATATTCCTTCTGTGGCTATTATAGATCCTGAATTAATGTATTCCATGCCGAAGGGACTAACTGCCGCAACAGGAATGGATGCTTTAACTCATGCTATTGAAAGTTTCATCACTCCTGGTGCATGGGTTATGTCTGATATGTTTGAATTAAAGGCTATTGAAATGATTGCAGCAAATTTAAAAGCTGCAGTAGATGATGGTAATGATACAGTTGCCCGAGAAGCCATGTCTCAAGCTCAATATATTGCAGGTATGGGATTCAGCAATGTTGGTTTGGGAATAGTTCATTCAATGGCTCATCCATTAGGAGCTCATTATGACACTCCTCATGGATTGGCTAATGCTTTATTGCTTCCTTATGTTATGGAATATAATGCTTCCTCTCCTGCAGCTCCCAAATATCTTCAAATAGCTAAAGCAATGGGAGTAAATACAGAAGGAATGAGTATAGAAGAAGGTATTAATGCAGCTATAAATGCCGTTCGCCAATTATCATTAAGCATTGGTATTCCTCAAAAACTACATGAAATTGGCGTTCGCAAAGAGGATCTTCATCAATTAGCCATTGATGCTTTCAATGATGTTTGTACGGGAGGAAATCCGCGTCCAACTTCAATAGAAGACATTGAAGCTCTTTACCTACAGGCTTATTAATTTCTAAGAATTGTATTTCTGTAAATCTGTCCTTTAAATAAGACATACCAAATTTACAGAAAACACTAAGACCATATTTTTTCAAAGGAAAGTATGGTCTTTTTATTTTTCCCTTTTTAAAAATAAAAATGTTTTTATTACAATTATTCGATACTTACCGAACCATGAATTTCTCCTACCAGGAAACTTTTAATTATAATCATATTCTCTCATAAAATACATAGAAAATATACTTAAAGGATAAAAATCGACAAAATAAATATAAAACAATAATAATCAAACAATTAAATAACAAACCAGAAACAAATTTATTTGTTTTTTTGCTCTATTTTCAATAGTTCTATTTTACGAGGTAATCCTCCCGCATATCCTGTCAAGTTTCCATTTTGCCCCACTACCCTATGACATGGGACAATAATGCTGATAGGATTATGTGATACCGCTCCTCCGACAGCTTGAGCAGACATTCTTTTTAAATTATTTTGTCTGGCAAATTTTTGTGCAATATCTCCATAAGTTACAACTTCTCCATAGGGTATTGTCAATAAAATATGCCATATAGCAGTCTGAAACGGTGTGCCCTCTAAATACAAAGGAGGTAAAAAATCAGGGATATCGCCTTTAAAGTAAATATCAAGCCACTCTTTAACCCTATCAAATAAAGGTAAAGATTGAACCGTCCAATCAGTTGAAGAAACATTTGGAAAATATTTCTGATTATTAAACCATAAACCTGTTAATTCAATACCATTACTTGCCATCATCATAGGTCCCAAAGGGGACAAATATTTCGACACATATCGCATCATTCACTCCTTTTTTTGAATATAGATATAAAGTCAAACAAAAATAATTATTTCTGAATATAAAACGTTTCTAATTTAATAAAGCTCAAAATCCATTTCATTACATTTATTTTTCCTTTTCATTTTATACCTTTGTACAAAACCTTTCCAATAGTCATTAGAATTATCCTTTATGAAAATCTTAATCATATATCCTTTTCCTCCCCCTGTACATGGATTCAGTATGATGGGGGAAATTGCAAAGGAAGGATTAAGTCTTCATCATAAAGTAACTTTCATTGATACGGCATTAAATAAAAAATTCAATGGAAATAAACTTCCTCCTATATGGTATCCATCACGTTTAATGCTTATTATAAAGCGATTAACTGCTGATTTTAAAATATTGTTTTCTTCTCAATTTGACATTATTTATATGGGGATAGGAATGGGATTTAGAGGTATTATCCGTTACCTTCCCTATATGTTAGCAGCCCGTATGCGACATATCCCTTATGTATTGCATATCCATGACTCAACATTCCGAAAAACATATGAAGGTTGTAACCTTATTCAAAAAAAACTGTTAAAAAACATATGTCACCATGCTTCAGGAATAATTGTTCTTGGAACATCATTACGTTCCATGTTATCAAATATTGTAAAAGAAGATAAAATATACGTTTGTGAAAATGCTATAGAAGATTTCCTTTTTGCTAAGCCACAACAGATTATAACCAAGAAAAAACAACGAATATTACCTTACCGATTGCTGTTTTTGTCAAATCTTATGCGAGCAAAAGGATTTTTAGAATTAATGGACGCATTTGAACAAACTACTGACACCATATTAGATATTGCAGGGGCTATTGAACCAGATATTGAGGTACAAAATCGATTAAGACTATTTTTATCAAGTTTTCCCAATCGAGTACATTATCATGGATTGGTCTGGGGACAAAAAAAACAAGAGCTTTTCCTTCAAGCAGATATTTTTATTCTACCGTCCTATAATGAAGGACAAAGTGTAAGTATATTGGAAGCTTATGCTTCTGGTTGTGCAGTTATAACCGATGAACAAGTAGGAGGTTTAAAAGACATTTTTCAGGACGGAATAAATGGTATCGGATGTCAATATGGAAATGCCTTGTCAATAGTTAAAGCAATTAATCGTTGTAAACAAAATCTAGATTATTTTACAGATACAAATTACAAACAATCCATCTATTATTCCTCTAACAATTTCACCAAACGTTTGGAGCAGATTTTCACAAATATTATTGGACGAACTAAGAAAAACATAAAATGAATTTAATAGTTTCGTCGATTGAGTAGATAATTTGGTCTATTTAATTTTTGCTTTTTTTATCGATACCATTTCTTTGTTATCGTAAAATCAAATTAAAAACATTACCATTATGAAAAAAAGAGCAATATGGTTGTTTGCAGCAATGGCTTTAGCAACCGGGTTATCTGCACAAGACAGACCTCAAGAAAAAAAAGATCGTCCTCAAATGACGCAAGAAGAAAGAATTCAAGCCAGAGTAGAATCTCTGAATAAAGAACTTTCATTAACAGATACTCAAAAACAGGAACTCACCAAAATTTTCACTGACCAGGCAGAAAAGATGAAAACCATGCGTTCAACAGCCAAAAGAGATACTACTGCCAACAACGAAGAGGCAAGAAAAGCTGCTGGAGAACAATTTAAAAAAATGCAGGAAGAGACAAATGCTGCGATAAAGAAAACGCTTGGAGATGAAAAGTATGAAAAATACCAAGAGTTGCAAAAAAAACAGATGCAACAACGAGGTATGCGTTCTGGCAGACAAGAAAGGCCTAACGGACAACGACCTGAAGGATTCAGACCAGAAGGAAGACCTGAAGGATTCGGACCTGAAGGACAAGGTGGTCCTGGAGGGTTTCGCCCCGATGGTCCTATGAATAATGGTGGAGATATGGAATAATTTTCTAAACCTCATTAATAAACGAGACGGTTATTCACCGTCTCGTTTTTATTTTTACACTCTAACTTTAATAATTGCTTTCACCACTTCCCCTTCCCCTATCATAGGAGCATGAGCATCTTCAGGGAAGAATACAACAAACTCTCCAGAACAAAGTTCAAAATATGATGAGGGAGTATCCTGAAAAAACAAAATATCTTTTTCAATATCATAGGCTGTTTTTATTTTCTGGCAAGTAGTTCTGGATTTCCAGCCATAACTTTCACTACCCGACAACAACAACTGAATATCAATATATTCATTATGAGCCTCCAACCAAGCATTACTTTTTTGTTTTAAAGGTCCTTTCACTACAGACACAAACAACTCTTCTCCATCAATGATATACTTACCAGGAGACAATTTATGTCCTTGACCTTTTATAAACTCAAATGCTTCTTGGAAGCGAGGATGTAATGCGTAATATTTTTCCGCTACTGTTAATGAATCCAATACCATAACACCGTCTATTAATAAAATTATTAAAAGCTAAAGATAGAGATATTCCTTTTATAAAACACACTTTTGTTTTTATTTTCAACAATCAGTACATAATCATTAATATTTTCTATCCTTGCCCTCCGGAAAAAACAATTGAGAAAATGAAATCTTTTCTTACTATTCTATTGTTGGTCATATCCAATATTTTTATGACTTTTGCTTGGTACGGACATCTAAAATTCAAGGAAATGAAATGGTCCGAAAATCTTTCTATTGTATATGTAATCCTTATTAGCTGGGGGATTGCGTTAATCGAATACAGTTTTCAAATTCCTGCCAATCGCATCGGTTTTCGAGAAAATGGAGGTCCTTTTTCTTTAATCGAGCTAAAAGTTATTCAAGAAGTAATTACTTTGGTTGTATTTACTGCCTTTTCTCTACTATTTTTTAAAACAGAAACCTTTAGATGGAATCATTTGGTAGGATTTGCATGTCTTGTTTTAGCTGTATATTTCATATTCAAGAAATAAAAGTCCTATTCTTTCCCTTCTGGTAATAACTCTTCTTTTTCTTTTCCTTTTATCAATAATAATTTATCGTTAACCTGCAATTCCAATCGACCATTAGGGACAATAAACTGACCATCACGTTTAACCAACATAACCAATGATTTCTCAGGAAAATCAATATTCATTAATTTATTTCCCTTTTCCAACATGGCTTGAGTAACAGCTATCTCACGCAAATCTGTATCTACTATATCTTCCGGTAATTCTATTCCAAAGTTGTCCTCCTTTATTTCTATTGGGACCGATAATCCTAATTTACGTGCTATAAATGGAATTGTCGTCCCTTGTATAATCAAGGACAACAATGTAATAAAAAAGACTATATTAAAAATTACATGTGCCCCCTCTACGCCCGCCAATACCGGGTAAGTAGCAAATATAATAGGAACAGCCCCTCGTAATCCTACCCATGACACAAACAAACGTCCTTTCAAAGAAAGCTTTTTAAAAGGCAATAAGGAAATAAACACACTTAATGGGCGAGCAACAAGAATCATAAATAGTCCTATTACCATAGCTATAAATGCTACTTCAAGCATTTCATGTGGATTAACCAATAGTCCTAAGGTTAAAAACAAAACAATTTGAAAAAACCAAGTTATACCATCAAAAAAAGTCAGAATCTCCCGACGATACTGTAATTTATGGTTTCCTATTACAATCCCTGCTATATAAACAGCCAAATAACCATTCCCTTTTAATAAATCCGTAATAGTAAAAGTAAAAAAGACCATACTCCCTAACAATATCGGATAAAGAGACTTATTACCTATATTAATCCGGTTAATAACCCGAACGGCAAATTTTCCTAACAGCCATCCCAAACCACTCCCTACCACGAACTGTATTAAAAAAGCAAGCACAATATTCCAACCGTTCATAGTAGATGACTGTATTGCTTGAATCAACACCACGGTCAGCATGTAGGCCATAGGATCATTACTTCCACTCTCCAATTCCAACATAGGACGAAGGTTCTCCTTTAACCGAATATTTTGAGAACGTAAAATCCCAAACACAGATGCTGAATCAGTAGAAGACATAACGGCAGCCAATAATAATGCTGTTGATAATGGTAATGCAATATGACCTTGAGCTATCCAATAGATAAAAAAACCTGTAAATAAAGTTGTTAATAAAACACCAACCGTAGATAGTACAATCCCCTCTTTCAATACAGGACGTATCTCTTTTATTTTTGTATCCATTCCCCCTGAGAACAAAATAATACTCAAAGATACCATCCCTATAAACTGTGCTTCTCCTGCATTATTGAATTGAACCCCCAAGCCATCACTACCCGCCAGAATCCCTACTATTAAGAAAAGCAATAAAACAGGTATACCAAATCGAAACCCTGTTTTACTTACCAAAATACTAAAAAACAACAGTACCGATCCTATCAGCAAGATATTCTCAGCTGCAAGAAAAACATCCATATTCTATTCTTTACAAATTAATAAATCAAAAATAGCAACAAAAATGAATTTTCATATAATTATCAACCGTTTTCTATCACAACCTACAACCTTGCCACAAATCTTCTTTTTCCAAATATTGTTCCAACCTCTGTAATAATTCCTCATTGCGAATCATACCCCACGAAGGAGAAAGATGATAACGAGGAGGAGCTTCCCCTGCAAACCGTTCCAAAACAATATTGGGAGATAAACGACACAGGATTTCTGCAAATAAAGCGATATATTCCTCTAAACTAAAAAATTGGAATCTATCAGGATGTTCCTGATATTCTTTCGCCATCAATGTATTTTTAAAAATCTGCAATTGATGAAATTTAATTGTAGTCAAAGGTAATCTATTAATCAATTCTGTTTGGGAAATCATCATTTCCCGAGTTTCTCCTGGAAGCCCCAAAATAAAATGTGCTCCTACATGAATACCTCTCGCTGCTGTTTTCTGAATTGCATTAACCGATTCTTCAAATAAATGACATCGGTTAACCGCCTTTAAAGTTGCATTATAACAACTCTCTACTCCATACTCAATAATTACATAATATTTCTGTGACAATTCAGCAAAATAATCCAACTTTTCATTATCAATACAATCAGGACGAGTTCCTATAACTAAGCCAACAACATCTTCTACCGCAAGAGCTTCATCATAAATACGGATTAACTCGGATAAAGGTTTATAGGTATTGGAATAAGCCTGAAAATATGCTAAGAAACGATGTGATTTACGATAACGTTTTTCATGAAACTGCTTCCCTTCTTCTATCTGTCGAACTATTCCTTTTTGAGGAATACAATAAGAAGGATTAAATGCTTCATTGTTACAGAAAGAACACCCTCCGAACCCTTTTGAACCATCACGGTTAGGACAGGTAAACCCTGCATTGATGGTCACCTTTTGCACCCTGCCTCCAAATAATTGATTAAAATAACGTGAGTAACTGTTAAATCGACGAGTATCTCCCCAAGGATACGTTTTCTGTATTTCCATAACTCTATTTTTACTTTCACAAAGATATTCCTTTTCCCATATTCCTCCCATAATTTCGAATATTTCTTTGTACCTTTGTCCGAAATATTTTCATTCACTTTTTTACAGTATGAGAATAACATTTTTAGGTACCGGGACATCTCAAGGAGTTCCTATTATCGGATGCAAGTGTCCTGTTTGTCTTTCAAATGACAAAAAAGACAAACGATTGCGTAGTTCTGTTTTGATAGAAACAAATCAACTAAAGATAGTTATTGATTCCGGACCGGATTTCCGTTATCAAATGTTACGATCACATACTGATAAAATTGATGCCATCCTTTTTACCCACGGACATAAAGACCATACCGGCGGATTAGATGATGTAAGAGCCTTTAATTATATACTGCAAAAACCTATTGATATTTATGCAGAAGAACGTGTCCTGCGCATTATCCGAAAAGATTTTGACTACGCTTTTGCTGAAAACAAATATCCGGGAGTCCCGGAAATAATTTTACACACTATTACAGAACAACCTTTTGAAATTAATGGTTGTCCTATTATTCCTATTCGAGGGCTTCATTATAGACTGCCTGTTTTAGGATTTCGTATTGAAAAGTTCTGTTACATAACTGATATGAACCATATAGATCAGACAGAAATAGAAAAACTCAAGGGGATAGAACTTTTAGTTATTAACGCATTACGAAAAGAAAAACATTTATCTCATTTTACTTTGGATGAAGCGTTATCCATTATACATCAGGTAAAACCTCAAACAGCTTATCTTACTCACATTTCCCATCAAATGGGGTTACATAAAGAAATATCGGCTGAATTACCTCCGAACGTACATTTGGCCTACGATCAATTAAGTATCAATCTATCATAAAAAATATGAATTTTAAAAATAAAGTAGTAATTATTACAGGAGCCTCTTCCGGAATCGGATATGCTTTAGTCCATCAGTTTGCTCATTATGGAGCTAAAATCGTCATGGGTGCTCGTAGTGTTGATGTATTGAAAAAACTTACAGAAGAATTAAAACAACAAGGTACAGAAGCCGTTTACGCTCCTTGCGATGTATCCAAAGAAGAAGATTGTAAAAGATTAATTGAAGCAGCTATTGAAGCTTTCGGAACCATAGATATCTGCATCTGTAATGCCGGTATTTCCATGCGAGCCATGTTTGAAGATGTAGAACTTTCTGTTCTTCATCGATTAATGGACGTTAATTTCTGGGGAACAGTATATTGTGTCAAATACGCCATTCCATACATTATCCAATCAAAAGGTTCTATTGTAGGGGTATCCTCTGTTGCTGGATTCCACGGATTACCTGCTCGTACAGGATACTCTGCTTCTAAGTATGCTATGACAGGATTTTTAGACACCATTCGTATTGAAAATCTGAAACGTGGGGTACATGTAATGATTGCTGCTCCTGGATTTACTGCATCAAACGTACGTTTTTCTGCTCTTACAGCAGACGGTTCTGCACAAGGAGCCTCTCCTCGAAAAGAAGAAAAAATGATGACAGCAGAAGAAGTTGCTTACAGAATAGCAAAAGGAGTATATAAACGGAAGAGGGAAGTTATAATGGACTTTCAAGGTCGAGCAACAAAATTGATAAAGAAAATATCTCCCGCTTTACTAGACCGGCTTTTCTATAATCATATGGCCAAAGAAGAAAACTCACCTTTAAAATAAATATATTTAATGAACTACAAATATATATATACAATAGCAGTACAAGTGGGATTGCTGCTTTTTATAGGAACAGCCTCCATACCATCTATGGCAAATCCTCTTAATAAGAAAGAAGAGAAAAAACAATCGTTCATCCGATATGAACTAGGAAATTCTCCTATTTACAAAAAAGGATGGATTGACTTCAATAAAAATGGAGTTATGGATATATATGAAAATCCTGAGGCCAATATAGATGAACGTATAGAGGATCTACTTGCCCAGATGAATCTCGAAGAAAAAACCTGCCAAATGGTAACGCTATATGGATATGGAAGAGTATTACAAGATGATCTTCCCACTCCTGAATGGAAAGATAAAATTTGGAAAGATGGTATAGGAGCTATCGATGAGCATCTAAACGGATTTCGGCAATGGGGACTACCCCCTTCTGATAATCCTTATGTATGGCCTGCTTCAAAACATGCATGGGCTTTAAATGAAGTACAACGTTTTTTTGTTGAAGAAACTCGATTAGGAATTCCCACCGACTTCACTAATGAAGGGATACGGGGAGTAGAAAATTACATCGCTACAAATTTCCCCACACAGTTAGGTATTGGACACACTTGGAATAAACAGTTGGCTTACAAAATTGGAGAGATTACAGGGAAAGAAGCGCGAGCTTTAGGCTACACAAACGTTTATGCTCCGATTTTAGATGTAGGACGCGATCAACGTTGGGGACGTTATGAAGAAGTTTATGGTGAAAGTCCTTATTTGGTAGCTGAAATGGGAGTTGCTATGGCTCAAGGAATGCAAAAAGACTATCAAATAGCAGCCACAGCAAAACATTATATTGCTTACAGTAATAATAAAGGAGCCCGGGAAGGAATGGCCAGGGTAGATCCTCAAATGTCTCCACGGGAAGTAGAACAAATACACGTTTATCCTTTCCGGGAAGTAATTAAACAAGCAGGAATTTTAGGGGTCATGAGTTCTTATAATGACTATGACGGAGCACCCATACAATCCAGCAGATACTGGTTATATGACCGACTGCGAGGAGAAATGGGGTTTAAAGGGTATGTTGTTTCAGACAGTGATGCAGTAGAATATCTGTACATGAAACATCATACGGCTAAAGACATGAAAGAAGCTGTTTTACAAAGTGTTGAAGCAGGATTGAATGTTCGTTGTACATTCCGTTCTCCTGATTCTTATGTTCTTCCTCTCCGAGAATTGGTAGAAGAAGGCGCAATCAGTATGGAAACCATTGATGAACGGGTACGGGATATTCTTCGTGTTAAATTTATGATCGGACTATTCGATAATCCTTATCAAATGGATTTACAAAAGGCCGATGAACTGGTTAATTGTGAAGCCCATCAACAAATTGCTTTACAAGCTTCCCGAGAAGCTATTGTATTACTGAAAAATCAAGAAAATACACTGCCATTAAATCTATCCAATATCAAAACCATTGCTGTTTGTGGACCTAATGCCAATGAAGAATCGTATGCACTTACTCATTACGGTCCTTTAGCAGTAGAAGTAACTACTGTTTTGGAAGGCATACAAAAAAGAGCAGAAGGGAAAGCGGAAGTATTATATACCAAAGGATGCGATTTAGTTGATGCCAATTGGCCGGAATCAGAATTAATCCCTACTCCCCTAACCGATACGGAACAACAGGAAATTGATAAAGCTGTAACTCAAGCCAAACAGGCAGATGTTGCTATTGTTGTTTTAGGAGGAGGGGTACGTACCTGTGGAGAAAACAAATCCCGCTCAAGTTTGGAATTACCTGGAAGACAACTGCAATTACTGCAGGCAGTAAAAGCGACAGGAAAGCCTGTTATAGTAATCCTTATCAACGGACGTCCATTATCCATTAATTGGGCTCAAAAAAATGTTGATGCAATTTTAGAGGCATGGTATCCTGGTTCTCAAGGAGGGACAGCCCTTGCGGAAGTTTTGTTTGGAGATTACAATCCAGGAGGAAAACTAACCGTCACATTCCCAAAATCAGTGGGACAAATTCCTTTTAATTTCCCCGCAAAACCTTCTTCTCAGATTGACGGAGGACGTAATCCTGGCCCAAACGGAAATATGTCCCGGGTAAATGGACCTCTTTATCCTTTTGGATTCGGATTAAGTTATACAACGTTCGAATACTCCGATATGCAGCTTAATCCAACAGTCATTACTACCAAACAAAATACTGTTGTAAAAGTAAAAGTTACCAATACAGGGGATCGAGCAGGAGATGAAGTGGTACAATTATATCTAAATGATAAAATCAGCTCAGTCACTACTTATGAAAAAGTGTTACGAGGGTTCGAACGAGTACATCTTGAACCGGGAGAAACGAAAGAAATTTCATTCACAATTACCCCCAAAGCTCTTGAATTAGTAGATGCTTCCCTAAAACGAATTGTAGAACCCGGTGAATTCAGAGTAATGATTGGAGCTTCTTCGACAGATATTAAAGCTGAAAAAAATCTTACAGTAAGACAATATGGAGATAATACATCTCCTGTTCCCCTAAAACAGAAAACAACCTCTGTAAACGCTAGTGTATCTCAAGAAACAGCAGCTAATGTTATTGATAAAAATCCGGCAACGGGATGGATTGGAACACAAGGAGACTACATTACCTTATCTCTAAAGGAAAATGCGAAACCCAATCAAATGACCATCACTTGGAAAGAGATACAAAATGATGTTAAATTTGAAATACAACTTTCCGGAGGAGGCGGACAATTTCTTACCGTATATTCAGGAAGTGTAAAAAAAGAAGAAAATAAAGCAATGACCTACACCTTTACAGGAACTACAGCCAGTGACATACGGTTGTTAATTGTTAAAGGGAAAGCAACCATTGCAGAATTGGATGTACCGGATATGAAATAAAGAAAAATAACCTATCTTAAGAGGTGTGTCAAACATAAAATTTGGCCACCTCTTTTAACGATATATAAGGCTTATCTTGCTTTAATTAAACAACTGTTACATAATTTATTAGAATATCAATAAGTATATATACCACTTATTTTTAGAAAATATACTTATTGAAAAATTACGCTTATTTATTCATCTTTGTAGTTTATAAAATTTTAATATAAAATATAGTGGCAAATCATAGAGATAGAGCCAAAAACATGAAGAAATACTTTAATTCATTGATTCTTACACTATTTTCATCTACTGTTATATGGGCTCAATCCCCTGACAGTACGGAAATACGGCTATCAAAATTAGAACAGATTTTAGAAAAACTTCCAGATATTTCTGGATATATTAATATGCGTTATCAATATAACAGCGCAGACGGAGGCAGTAACAGTTTTGATATTCGTCGTGTACGTCTTTCTTTACAGGGAAACATCATTCCTTCAATAGATTACAAAATACAGGCTGAATTTGCCCATACCCCTCAAATCTTAGATGCCTATATTCAATGGAAACCTTTAAATGCTATTAACA
>CASFOM010000098.1 GCA_949296295.1 uncultured Alistipes sp.
ATGAAAAAAATATTTATCACTATTTCCTTTTTTATCGGACTATTTGTTTCATGTGGGACAAAAACACAAACAACATTGTCCGGATTGAATCCCTCTAATTTTATTGCTGAAAAAGATGGGAAAGAATGTGCTTTATATACATTGAAAAATAAAAATGGGATGGAAGTCTGCATCACCAATTTCGGTGGTAGAATTGTATCCCTTGTCGTTCCTGACAAATCAGGGATTAACAGAGACGTAGTACTCGGATTTGATAATATTAATGATTATTTCTCCATTCCAAGTGACTTTGGAGCTGTTATTGGACGTTATGCCAATCGAATCAATCAAGGGAAAATAGTTTTGGATGGGGATACCATTCAATTACCCCAGAATAATTATGGTCATTGTTTGCATGGTGGTCCAGAAGGATGGCAATACAAAGTCTTTGATGTTCTCTCTGCTCAAGATACACTTTTAACCTTGGAATTAATCTCTCCCGATGGGGATGCTTCTTTTCCTGGAAAGGTAACCACTACAGTTACTTACAAATTAACAAACGATAATGCTTTAGACATCTCATATCAAGCAGTAACAGATAAAAAAACCATTATTAATCTGACCAATCACTCTTATTTTAACCTTTCAGGGAATCCATCTCAACCCATCACCGATCATTCTTTACAATTATATGCCGATACTTATACACCTGTGGACAGTACATTTATGACTACTGGAGCAATTGATTCCGTAAAAAATACCCCAATGGATTTTACCGAAGAGAAACAAATCGGTCGTGATATTAACCAAATTGATTTCGTTCAATTAAAAAACGGAAAAGGTTATGATCATAACTGGATATTGAATAACAATGGAAACATTGATATTCCCTGTGCCCGTTTGAAATCACCCCAAACAGGTATTGTAATGGAAGTTTTCACCAACGAACCAGGAATTCAAGTATATACAGGTAATTTCTTGGATGGAACCATTCAAGGAAAAAAAGGAATTACCTATCCTCAACGAGCTGCAATCTGTTTGGAAACACAACATTATCCGGATAGTCCCAACAAACCTCAATGGCCTTCCGTTATCCTGGAACCCGGACAGACTTATCAAAGCCAATGTATTTATAAATTTTCTGTTATTCCTTAAAACAAAAACGGTTATGTTAGAAAATTTAAAAGAACAAGTCTATCAGGCTAATTTAGATCTTGTCAAACACGGATTAGTATTGTTCACATGGGGAAATGTCAGTGCTATTGACCGACAATCAGGACTGGTTGTTATAAAACCTTCCGGAGTATCTTATGATACAATGCAAGTAGAAGATATGGTAGTCACTGATTTGGACGGTCATGTTGTAGAAGGGGAATTAAAGCCCTCTTCCGACACACCTACACATCTCATACTATATCAGGCATTTCCAGAAATAGGAGGTGTTGTACACACTCATTCCACTTATGCTACAGCCTGGGCACAAGCCGGAAAAGATTTACCCAATATAGGAACCACCCATGCTGATTATTTCAGCAGTGACATTCCTTGTACACGAGACATGACAGAAAAAGAAGTTCAAGGAAATTATGAAAAAGAAACAGGAAATGTTATTGTTGAACGCTTCAACAAACTAAATCCTATTCATATTCCAGGAGTATTAGTTAAAAATCACGGGCCTTTCAGTTGGGGAAAGACAGCAGCAGAGGCTGTTCATAATGCAGTAGTCATGGAAGAAGTGGCACGCATGGCTTTCATTGCCTACCAGATTAATCCCGAACTCACAATGAACCCCCACCTAATTCATAAACATTTCATGAGAAAACATGGACCTAATGCCTATTATGGGCAGGACAAAACAAAATAATCCTCATTATTAACTTAAAAATTACAAACTATGAAAGCATTTGAAAATTTTGAAGTATGGTTTGTTACCGGAGCACAACTTTTATACGGTGGCGACGCAGTCATTGCAGTAGATGCTCATTCAAACGAAATCGTTAAAGGATTAAACCAAGCTGGTAATCTTCCTGTAAAAATTGTTTATAAAGGAACGGTCAATTCTGCCCCTGAAATTCTGGCCACATTCAAAGCTGCTAATAATGATCCGAAATGTATTGGTATCATTACATGGATGCATACCTTCTCTCCTGCTAAAATGTGGATACATGGATTACAGGAGTTAAAAAAGCCATTATTACATTTACATACACAATTCAACAAAGAAATTCCTTGGAATGAAATCGATATGGATTTCATGAATTTGAACCAATCGGCTCATGGCGATAGAGAATTTGGTCATATAGTTACCCGTATGCGGAAGAATCGCAAAGTCGTTGTCGGACATTGGAGCGATACAAAAGTACAAGCTAAAATCAGTGTTTGGATGCGTGTTGCCGCTGCATGGGCAGATGCTCAAGATATGTTAGTCGTACGTTTCGGAGACAATATGAATAACGTAGCTGTAACAGACGGCGACAAAGTAGAAGCAGAAATGCGTCTCGGATATCATGTAGATTACTACCCTATTGGTGATTTAGTAGAATATCAAGATAAAGTTACTGATACAGACATAAATGCTTTGGTAGCTGAATATGATGCTCAATATGATGTAGCAGAAAATGCCAAAGCAGGAGGAAAGGATCGTCAACAAGTGATTGAAGCAGCTCGTACCGAAATCGCATTACGTCGATTCTTAAAAGATAAAGGAGCAAAAGCATTCACTACGAACTTTAATGCATTACACGGTCTAAATCAATTACCGGGGTTGGCTTGTCAACGACTCATGGCTGAAGGATATGGTTTTGGAGCTGAAGGAGACTGGAAAACTGCCGCTTTAGTAAGAACCATGTGGTTTATGGCTCAAGGATTAGAAGGTGGTACTTCTTTCCTTGAAGACTACACTTATCATTTTGATGGAGAAAAGAGTGCTATCCTTCAAGCCCATATGTTGGAAGTATCACCAGAAATTGCCTCTGCAAAACCGAAACTGGAAGTGCATCCATTAGGTATCGGAGGAAAAGCAGATCCTGCACGATTGGTATTCACTGCCCATGAAGGCACAGGTGTCGCTGCTACTGTAGTAGATATGGGAAACAGATTCCGTTTAATTGTTAATCAAGTAGATGTAATCAAACCCCAACCTCTTCCTAAATTACCAGTAGCTTGTGCTCTTTGGATTCCACAACCCAATTTGGAAATAGGAGCTGCTGCATGGATATTGGCAGGAGGAACTCACCATACAAGTTTTTCTTTTGCCCTGACACAAGAATTCATGGAAGATTATGCAGAAATGGCTGGTATAGAAATGGTTGTTATCGATAAAGACACAACAATATCAGGGTTCAAGAAAGAGTTGCATATGAATGAAATATATTATATGCTAAATAAAGCTTTAATGTAAAAAGATAGCTGTATGTGATCATTGTAAATAAGGATATTGTTTTAGGATTCTGGTTAAGTTTATTCTATAAAAAACATATATTCCACAAATCCCAATAGTTTCTCTTTTTACTAATTTCCACATGCGCCAATAGTTATATTATATAGGAGGTGTTCAAATTATAAATTTGATACACCTCCATCAATACCTGAAAACGAACCACCAAACGTCATTTATTATGGAACAAAAATATGTTATAGGCGTCGATTATGGCACTGATTCAGTACGGGCTGTATTGGTAAATGCTCAAAACGGGGAAATAGTATCGGAATCAGTATGTTACTATCCGAGATGGAAAAAACAACTGTACTGCGATCCCTCGAAAAACATTTATCGTCAACATCCGCTTGATTATATGGAATCGTTGGAAACAGTTATCAAAGATATATTGTCTGCTGCAAATCCTTCCATTAAAAATCTCATTGCAGGAATATCTATAGATACAACAGGTTCAACCCCTGTATTAACAGATAAAGCAGGAATTCCATTAGCATTACGGGATGAATTCAAAGATAATCCAAACGCTATGTTTGTATTATGGAAAGATCATTCTGCCGTTAACGAAGCTGAAGAGATTAATGCTTATATTAAAAAAATCCAAGCTCCTTATATACAATACGAAGGCGGTATCTATTCTTCTGAATGGGTATGGGCCAAAGTTCTGCATATTTTAAGAGAAGATGTTGCGATACGAAATGTTGCTTATTCTTGGATAGAACATTGTGATTGGATTCCCGCATTACTCACCGGAAATCAAAAACCGGAAAATGTTAAACGAAGTCGTTGTGCGGCTGGACATAAAGCCATGTGGCATCCTTCATGGGGAGGATTACCTCCAAAAGAATTCTTCTCCGGACTCGATCCTTTATTGGAAGATTATCCAGAACATCTGTATAAAGACACTTATACAAGTAATTATGCAGCAGGAAATCTTTGTCCGGAATGGGCTGAAAAATTAGGATTATCAGAAAATTGCATTATTGGAGTAGGAGCTTTTGACTGTCATTTCGGAGCAATTGGAGGGGGGATCAAACCCAATACTTTAGTTCGAATTGTCGGAACTTCTACTTGCGATATATTACTCACAGAATATGATGCACTTAAAGATAAAGTAATTCCAGGTATTTGTGGTCAGGTAGACGGTTCCGTAGCCCCCGGATATCTTGGATTAGAAGCAGGACAATCTTCTGTAGGAGATGCCTTTGCCTGGTGTAAAAGACTATTAATTGACAGTGCTATTGCCATTTTAGAGAATTCTAATTTATTAACAGCTGAACAGAAAAAAGAAATAAAACAAGAGTTAGAAGAAAAAGCCCTAATATGGTTGACACAACAGGCTGAAAACATAAATGAGTCTTCTTTAATAGCAACCGATTGGTTAAACGGACGAAGAACACCTGATGCTAATCAACGATTAAAGGCCACTATATCCGGATTATCATTAGCATCAACCGGTCCCGAATTATATGCTGCTATTGTAGAGGCTACTTCTTTTGGTGCAAAAGCAATTGTGGAAAGATTCATTGAAAACGGAGCTGAAGTAAATGAAATTATAGGGATAGGTGGTATTGCCAAAAAATCTCCATTCGTGATGCAAATGATGGCTGATGTAATTGGAATGAAAATAAAAGTAGCAACCCCCTTACAGGCTTGTGCTTTAGGTTCTGCCATGTTTGCTGCTGTTGCAGCCGGTATTTATGATGATATATTCAAAGCTCAAAAAGCTATGGAACAAGGCTTTGATAAAGAATATATCCCCGATAATACAAAACGTGCTTATTACGATGAAAGATATAAAACTTATCAATCTTTAGGTAAAAAATAAAAAAGGATGCCGGAAATTCCGGCATCCTTTTTATCTTACTTTATAAAATTTATTCTGTCAAC
>CASFOM010000099.1 GCA_949296295.1 uncultured Alistipes sp.
AATCCGTTTTTCCCATTTTTGGGATATGAAGTGGGCAATCGGTCCGCTTTTAATTCTTTTCGGTTGTTTTCAGGTTATATGAATGACCGATATGATAAGATTCCCAGTTCAATTATTGCGGAAGGGACTGATTTTTGGGCTGGAGCAGGAGATCGGGGAGATGCTGCCATGATTGCTTATGGAGCTTCCCGTTATGCGTTGGCACGTGGGAATCGGGAAGAAGCGGAACAGTTGTGGCCTTTGATAGAATGGTGTATCGAATATTCTCATCGGCAATTGAATGATTCCGGAGTAGTCGCTTCGGATACGGATGAATTGGAAAATCGTTTCCCGGCAGGAGATGCTAATTTATGTACCTCTTCTCTCTATTATGACGCATTGAATTCTGCCGTTTATTTGGGAGAAGAGATAGGGAAGCCGGTCAAACAGTTGTCGGCATATCGAAAGGAAGCCCGTCAGCTTCGGGAATGTATGGAAAATTATTTCGGAGGTGAGGTAGAAGGTTTCGATACTTATCGTTATTATACAGGGAATGATGTGTTACGTTCGTGGATTTGCATCCCTCTGACTGTTGGTATTTATGACCGAAAGGAAGGAACCATTGATGCGTTGTTTTCACCTCGTTTATGGACGGAAAACGGATTACTTACTCAGGCCGGGAGCCGTACATTTTGGGATCGTTCTACTTTATATGCTTTACGGGGAGTTTTTGCGTGTGGAGAGACGGAACGAGGTCTTGATTATTTGAAGAAATATTCGGTTACACGATTATTGGGGAATCACGTTCCTTATGCCATAGAGGCATGGCCGGAAGGTAATCAACGGCATTTATCGGCAGAAAGCGGGCTATATGCGCGTATTATAACGGAAGGGATGTTTGGTATCCGGCCTACCGGTTTTCGTTCATTCCTTTGTACACCGCGTCTTCCTCAAAAATGGAATCGGATGTCTTTGCGACATATTCGTGCTTTTGAATCCGATTTTGATATTGTAGTGGAACGTCGTACTCCCGGCAGATTGTATATCTCTGTGATATCATCAGGGAAAACGATTTTTGAGAAGAATATAAAGGAGGGAGATACCGTTTCTGTTCGTTTGTTGTAGCATATAGATTTGTTTGTTGAGGTAATTCCTACTTGGAATGTCTCAATGGCAAGTTATGTTATTATTGTAAGGTGAATTTAAATCCTTTATGAAGGAGGTGGTCAGTAATATTTTGACTACCTCCTTTGTGGTCTATTACAGGGTATTGAGGATAAAGATAACAGAAGTTTACTTAGTTAAAGCCTAAGTAATAATAGATTGTTTATATGATGAGAGATACTTTGCCTGTTATTTTTTTGTAGAATAAATTTCTCAATACGATTCATGTATGAGACAACTGTTTTTTTACTACATTTGTAACGTCATCATTCTAATGTGATGTTATTACATATTTTTATATAGCCTAATCGCCTTCAAACTACCACTTTGAACACAGGCTATTGCTTCATTGGGGTCAAGTGTTTTTACGCTTTGGCGTACACTTACTTTGTAGAAGCAATAGGCTGTGGTAGGCCTGAAGGCGTACATGGTAAGATGTGCGCCTTTATTATGATTAGGTTATTAGTATTGTTGGCATTGTTACACAAAACTAATAACTTACAAAAATGAAAAAAGCAATTATTGTAGTATGGATATTTTCTGTTATATCCATACAGTGTTGGGCAGAAAAACTCCCTAATGGAAAACCGGTATCGGTACGATTGACTAATAGTGTCAAAAGTAATGTAAAGAACAAACAAATAGTAACCGCCATTGTTGACAGAGATGTTGTTGATACTCATAGCGGAGCTGTTTTAATAGGTCGGGGAACACCTGTAACGATGGGAGTGAATATCCGTAAAGCTAAAGGAGTGGGTAAACCTGGAGAAATACAATTACAGTGTATTTCTGTGAAGTCCGTAGATAATCAGGATATCTCTTTACAAGGTTCTTATCAGGTAGTAGGAGATGATCGGAAAGGATTAGCGATAGGCTTAGGTGTAGGATTGGGATTATTTTGTTGGCCGGCCTTGTTTTGTTTATGTATTAAAGGAGAAAAGCAGGAACTTCCTGCCGATTTACTTCTTCCTAATGTTGTTGTTAATGATAATTATAATATAAAGGTAAAATAATAAATTGTCTTATAATGGGAAATAAATGTTTTGTTGTTTCCATACCAGAGTTTTTAGTCTGTCTTTATTTTATAAATATCAATAATTACATGGACGATGTATGATAATTATCAGTTTCAGTGTTATTCCCGGTATTTGGACTTAGTCATTTACTTGGGTAAACCTTGTCTTCTTTTTCCTTTATATCTTATTATCTATTGTTCTTTCTGATACATTATAAAGGAGGTGCGTCAAATTTTATGGTTTTGGTACACCTCCTATATAATATTAATCTTATGATATTTAGTCAAATAGTTTTGGAAGAATGTATTTGGACTTAGAGACAAAAGTTTTGAATCTATTATAAAAAAGAACGAGGTTGTCATGGACAACCCCCTTCTGCATGTTTTCACAACGGAATAATCCTTATTGTGATTTGCTTCAAAATTGTTTTACAAATATACGAATTTTTTAAAAAAATAGGATTTTTGACGATTTTTTTTATTTTTGTCGTAGTTAAAATGATTTATACTATTTTATTATGGGAACACGTATTTTAGGTTTAGACTTAGGAGTGTCAAGTATTGGATGGGCATTGATTGATCGGGAGGATGAAAAGGAATGTATTGTGGGTATGGGTAGTCGTATTGTTCCGTTATCAACAGATGATACTGATGAATTTATTCGAGGAAATGCGATTTCCAAAAATCAAAAAAGGACACAACGTCGTACGCAACGAAAAGGATATGATCGTTTTCAATTACGTCGGACTTTATTGATAGAAAAGTTAAAGAAATTACAAATGCTTCCGGATGAATCTATGATTCGAATTTCGGCGTTAAAATTATGGGGAATCCGAGCTCGTGCAGCTGAAGGTCAGGTTTCTTTACCTGAATTGGGCCGGGTATTGCTTCATTTGAATCAAAAACGAGGATATAAACATGCTCGTTCTGATGAGTCCGATGATAAGCAGAGAAGTTATGTTCGAGAGATCAGTGAGCGTTATCGGATGCTTCAGGAACGACAGCAAACAATTGGGCAATACTTTTTTTCTTGTTTGCAAGAGGATGAGCGTTATCGGGTTAAGAATCAAGTTTTTCCCCGTAAGGCTTATATGGATGAATTTGATTTGATAATGACAGTTCAGCAACAGTTTTATCCGGAGATTTTGACTTCTCAAGTGATTGATGAGTTACGGAACAGGATTATTTATTACCAGCGAGGGTTAAAATCATGCAAGTATTTGGTTTCATTATGTGAATTTGAGAAGAAAGCTTATCAGGATTCGAAAGGGAGAACGGTTTATGATGGTCCTCGGGTTACACCTCGTACTTCTCCATTATTTCAGGTTTGTAAAATATGGGAGAGTATTAATAATCTGACCTTAAGAAATCGTAAAGGCGAATCATACCTTATTACTTTGGAACAAAAAGCAGCTCTTTTCCGACACATGGATTGTCATGAGAAATTGACGTTAACGGATTTATATAAGATTCTTGGTTTATCGAAATCGGATGGTTATTGGGGAGGGAAAGCCATAGGAAAAGGGTTGTCAGGAAATACGACTAAAGTTCAGATAAAAAAAGCATTAGGAGATATTTTGGGCGATGATTTACTTCGTTTTAATCTTGTTTTCACAGATACATCAGCAGATCAGAATACAGGAGAAATTCGTCAAATGGTCGATACTAAGTATGAACAAGAACCCCTATATCAGTTATGGCATGTTTTGTATTCTATTCGGGACAAAGAAGAATTGAGTTCTGTGCTTCGTCGGAAATTTGGTATTACGGATTCAGAGATAATAGATAAATTATATGAAATTGACTTTGTAAAACCTGGATTTGGGAACAAGTCAGCCAAATCGATACGTAAAATATTACCTTATTTACAGGCGGGTATGCAGTATGATAAAGCTTGTTGGGCAGCAGGTTTTCGTCATTCTGATTCATTGACTGTTGCAGAGAATGCAGCACGGATATTACAGGACCGGTTGAAACCGATAGATAAGAATACATTGCGTCAACCGATTGTTGAGAAGATTTTGAATCAGATGATTAATTTAGTGAATGCTCTATTAGAGGAATATGGTAAGATTGATGAAATACGGGTGGAATTAGCTCGGGAATTAAAACAGAGTAAAGAAGAACGTAATGAGACTTTTTCCCGTATTTCTCGTCAGGAAAAGGAGAATAAGGAGATAGCAAGTCGCGTGGAAGAATATGAGCAACCATCTCGGACACGTATTCAGAAATATCGTTTATGGGAAGAGTCGGAACATCGTTGTTTTTATTGTGGTCAATTGGTAGGCATACGAGAATTTTTGTCTGGTTCTGATGTTGAAATAGAACATATTGTTCCCCGTTCATTACTGTTTGATAACAGTTTTTCGAATAAGGTTTGTGCTTGTCGTCAGTGTAATCATGAGAAGGGTAATCGTACAGCATATGATTATATGAGAGGAAAATCGGATTCTGAATTTCAGGAATATTTGAAAAGGGTGGAAGATTATTACAAACGTAAAAAGATAGGCAAAACGAAACGGGAGCGATTACTCATGCCTCAATCCCAAATTCCTTCTGATTTTATTGAACGTCAATTGCGCGAGAGTCAATATATTGCACGTAAGTCTCGTGAGATATTACAAGCCATTTGTCGAAAAGTGGAAACTACTTCCGGAGGGATAACAGCTTTTATTCGCCATGTTTGGGGTTGGGATGATATTCTTCATAATTTGAATATGGAACGTTTCCGTTCGGTTGGATTGACAGAGATTCGAGAGGTTGATCGTTGTGGTCAAAAACATTGCGAGGAACGAATAAAGGGATGGACAAAACGGGAAGATCATCGTCATCATGCTATAGATGCTTTGGTAGTTGCCTGTACTCGTCCTGCTTATATCAAACGTCTGAATGATTTGAATGTCGATAGGAATAATTCTTTAGGGGTATTTGACAATCAAGGGGAAGAGTATAATTATAAATGTAGTTCGTTGGAAAAATGGTTTGCAAGCCAACCTCATTTTTCTGTACGAGAGATTACAGAAGCTGTATCTCGGATCTTGGTCTCTTTCAAGGCGGGCAAAAAAGTGGCTACTCCGGGTAAAAGGATTTCTTATGTTCAAGGGAAAAGGCAAGAGCTACAACGAGTATTGGTTCCGCGAGGAGCATTGAGTGAAGAGAGTGTGTATGGTTGTGTCCGGGTGTTTGAAAAGCGAAAACCGCTCAAGTATTTATTTGAACATAGTGCCTTTATTCTGAAACCATATATTCGGGATATGGTTGAACAACGTATTCGGGAAAATGGGAATAATATTAAAAAAGCATTGGGTTCTTTACGAAAAAGTCCACTTTATTTGGATGAAGCACAAACAATACCGTTAGAATATGCGACTTGTTTTAAACCTGAGTATGTATTGAGATATCCTGTTGAGAGTTTAAAAGCTAAAGATGTCCCCTATATTATCGACGAAGAAATTCGTAAAATAGTAGGTCAGCGGTTGAATGCTTTTAACAATAAGGAAAAAGAGGCATTTCGGGAACCTCTTTGGTTTAATGAAGCAAAAAGGATACCTATAAAATATGTTCGTTGTGTTACGGGTTTATCAGCTGTGGAGCCGGTTCGATTTGATATAACCGGTCGTCCTATAGGATTTGTAAAACCGGGAAATAATCATCATGTTGCTGTTTATCGGGATTTGGAAGGTGTTTTACATGAGCAGGTTGTAACTTTTTGGCATGCAGTAGAACGAAAAAGGTACGGTATTCCGGTCGTTATCGAGGATACCAATCTTTTATGGAAAACTATTCGGGAAAAAGAGTTCAACTGGCCCAATGCTTTTTTGGATAAATTACCGGAAGAAGGATGGAAATTGGAATTGAGTTTACAACAGAATGAGATGTTTATATTGGGGATGGAAGATAAAGTATTTGAAACGGCTTTGGAGCAACAAGATTATGCCTTATTGGGAGCTTATTTGTATCGAGTACAGAAAATAACTTCTTATGATTATGTATTTCGTTTGCATATTGAGACCAAGGTCGATGATAAATATGGAGATACGAAAAATGAAGCGATGTCTTTACGGATAGGTAAGATGAGACATATACGAAGCTTCAAAGCATTATTTAATTTGAATCCCCGAAAAGTTCGAATTGATGTTTTGGGGCGGATTTCTTATTGTAAAAAATGATAAAGCGTACTTTGTATTTTGGGAATCCTGCTTATTTAAGTTTAAAGGATGCTCAGTTGGTTATTCACTTGCCTGGAGCTCAAGGATATGATGACCGTAGCGGTCGAAATAGAGTACCGGTTGAGGATATTGGAGTAGTTATTTTGGATCATCAGCAAATTACCATTACCCATGGATTAATGGAAGCATTATTGGCCAATAATTGTGCATTGATTACTTGTAATGCTAATCGTATGCCTGTAGGATTGATGTTGCCCTTGTCGGGAAATGTTGTTCAGAGTGAACGATTTAGACATCAGTTACAGATTTCTGTTCCATTACGAAAACAACTTTGGCAACAGACGGTACAGTGTAAAATTGCTAATCAGGCAAAATTATTGTCGGTTTGCCGGAAAGTGGAGACAGGAAATATGGAAGTATGGGTAACTCAAGTCCGTAGTGGAGATCCCGATAATCTGGAAGCTCGGGCTGCGGTATATTATTGGGCTAATTTGTTTCCTTCGATTGTAGGATTTCGAAGAGATCGGGGAGGGATGTCTCCAAATAATTTATTGAATTATGGTTACGCTATTTTACGGGCTGTTGTTGCACGTTCATTAGTGGGTAGTGGATTGTTGCCTACGCTGGGGATTCATCATCATAATCGTTACAACGCCTATTGTTTGGCTGATGATATTATGGAACCTTATCGTCCTTATGTGGACCGTGTTGTTGTGGATATTGTGGATAAAAATCTTCCATTTGAGGAATTGACACAAGAGATAAAAATACGTTTGTTGGGCATACCTGTTCTTGATACCATTATAGATGGTCACAGGAGTCCGTTGATGATAGCAGTAGGACAGACGACAGCTTCGTTATATAAATGTTTTACAGGAGAATTGCGAAAAATAATTTATCCGGAAATGTGAAATGAATAGGTAGTAATGACAGATCGTTTTAGCGAATATCGTCTTATGTGGGTTATTGTATTATTTGATCTTCCGACGGAGACACCTTATGAAAGGAAGCAATATGCACAGTTTCGAAAAAAGTTGCTTAGAGATGGATTTACTCAGTTTCAGTTTTCGATATATTTGAGGCATTGTCCGAGTCGAGAGAATGCTGCGGTACATATTCGGAGGGTAAAAGCTGTAATGCCTTCAGTGGGGCATATTGGTATTTTGTGTATTACAGATAAGCAATTTAGTCAAATGGAAATATTTTATCAAAAAAAGGAACAGAAGTTATATACTCCGGGGCAACAATTGGAGTTGTTTTAGCAGATTAGGAATAAAAAATCCCGTTTTTAAAACGGGATTTTTTATTAAGAACAACCATTTTTTTATTTTATTCAATTGATAGTTAAGTCCTGATTAATAGCTTGTTATATTAATTCAGGTGTTCTTGATAGAACAAAATTACAATTTTGAAAGC
>CASFOM010000100.1 GCA_949296295.1 uncultured Alistipes sp.
AATTTTAATCCATAGATTGGTCGGCTCCGAGACAAAGGCTTCAATTCCTATGTAAAGGATATTGATTCCAGCGACAGCCCAAAGCAGACTGACCAAAAGAATCATGACTTTTTTACTGATTCTCAACATTGGTACATCCCTTCAACAGATTACTTATTTGAATCGCCATTTGTTTCCCCTGACGAATACGATCCGGCATTCCTATCCCATCTCGAATATTGCCTCCAAGCACCAAGCCTCCATAACGTTCTTGAATTCGTTTTATGGCTTCGTAACGGCTTGCTGAATCGGCTTCGTATTGCGGTATGGCCTTCTCGTGTCGGAAAATCCGAAATAAATCATAATTGGTGTGTGCGGGAATACGCAAGATTTTTTCTAACTCTTCTCGAACTAACTTTTCCAATGCTTCATCGGAATATTGCAGTAGTTCCGGACGTTTAACGCCTCCTATGAATAGTGAATAGAGGGCTCCTCCTTCCGGAGCACGTCCTTGAAAACAGGAAGAAGGAAACAAAATACCCAGGACGTTCCTTCTTTCCACAGTAGGAACCAAGGCTCCAAAAGCTGCTTCACCGTAGCCTACCTGTTTCTTAAGTCCTACACTAACTTGTACAACTCCTGCATATTTTAAGGTTTGAACAGGTTGTAAATCGCATGAATCAACAAAAGGCAGTAAAGCAGGTAAAGCATATCCCCCAACAGTGGTTACTACTGTTCGGGAAGAAATAGTTACGGGATTTTTCTCTTGGAAAAACGATATGGACCAACCTTCTCCTTCCGGATGTAAAACAGTTTCCCGAGCACCGAGGAAGAAATGGGACGTTCCTGATAGACGGCCTGAACCAATAGCTTCATACAAAGCTTGTGGTAAATGCTTTAATCCTTTTTGGGCAGAGAAAATTTCTTTGGTGATTTTTTCTTCTCCCGGTTGTTTCGGTTCTTTATGTTTTGCTATTGCTCCTCGGATAAAGCTACCGTAGTTCTGTTCCAATCGATATAGTTTGGGTAAGGCAAAACGGGGAACCAAACGAGTAGGATCACCTGCATAGATACCGGAAATAAATGGATCTACCGCATAATCAACGAAAGATTGTCCCAAACGACGGGCGGCCAAGGAGGCTACCGATTCATCCGGATTGGTCCCTTTGGCACGAAACGGCTCATACAAAACACGTAATTTATCCTTGAAAGTAAATAACGGAGTGGTAATGGCAGAAATGGGACCGGAGGGAAGGGGATGCAAGCGCCCTTTCTTGTATATCAATCGTTTTTTTGAAGCTTTTTGAGCTGTCTCTAAGTGACAGAGTCCATTCAGTTCTTCAAATATTTCCACGGTTTCCAAATTGGAAAGGACGCCGGTATTCGGGCCTGATTCAAAAATAAATCCATTCTCTTCAAAAGTGGCAATCTGTCCTCCGACTCGCTGATTACATTCCACAATGGCTACTCGGAGTCCCGATTTCACCAAATAGTAAGCTGTTGTAAGGCCGGTTATACCGGCTCCAATGACGGTAACGTCATAATCCTGTTGCATAATTTCTCTTTTTTACAAAGGTTTGGAGTAAGATTGAGATCCCGGTTTATATAATGGATCGAAAATGGAAGCGGCATTTCGAACAAACATCTGACCTTCTGGTGTCATGCTGATACCTTCCTCCGTACATATAAGGATACCATCTTGTTCAAACGATTCCAACTGTTTCCGGTCGAAAGATAAACGGGAGATGATTTCCTGAGGGGATACATGATAAAAATCGGCAAGCTCCTGCCAAACAATACGTTCGTTACACATTAAACGAGTGATTACTTCCCGGGTCAATTGCAGAGTGGGAGAAAGTTCATAGCCGCGTTCTACAGCCCATTTCCCCGATTGAATGGCTGCGATATAGCCATCGATATCTTTTGTATTCTGTGCATAAGCAGAAGAAAGTTGACTTATGCCCGATACTCCAAAAGCATAACCCTGACCGGTTGTCCGACGGGTGCAGTATCCTTGAAAGTTACGATGCAGCTGTTTGTTGAGAAAGGCATTATATAATTCATCTTCTTCCCGAACAAAATGGTCCAAGCCAATGGAATGGTACCCTGATGATTGCAGTAATCGGGTTGCTCGAAGGAACATCTCCCGTTTTTCTTCTTGCCCTGGCAATCCCAATAATTCCAATTGTTTCATGGCCGGATTAACCCACGGAACGTGGGCATAGGAAAATGTCACGATACGATCAGGGGATAAGGAGGCTGCCCGATGAATGGTATTTTCAAACCCGTCTGCCGTCTGTAATGGCAATCCGTAAATGAAATCAAGATTAATGGAAATACCATGAGCTCTCAGTATGGAGAATATCTCTTCCACAGGGAGTAATGAAGGTTGGCGGTGAACGGCTTGCAATACCCGTTGGTCAAAATCCTGAATGCCGATACTTACCCGGTTAAATCCTGCTTGAGCGATTGATTCCCAGTAACGGGCATCGAGATAACCCGGATGGCACTCAATGGCTATCTCTGGATGTTCGATTGTTTCAAATTCCTCAAATACAGAGTCATTCAAGGATTTTAAAGTTTCCGGAGATAATACCGTAGGAGTACCGCCTCCATAATGAATTTGAGAAACCTTCCGACTATGGTCCAAACGAGAAAAGACTCGTTTCATCTCTTCCCGAAGAGCCGACATATATTCCTCTACGCGGGCCCGGTTACGGATGGGGTAAGAATTACATCCGCAATAATGACACATATGGCGACAAAAAGGAATATGAAAATAAAAAGAGATATGATGCGGCTCCTGTGTATTGGAAGATACCAATGCCCGATCATACGATTCATTCCCGAATTGTTTGTCAAAAAAATTGGCTGGAGGATAACTGGTGTACCGGGGAACAGGTACATTATATTTTTCTATAATACGACTATCCATGAATCCTTTTCCTTTTAAACATCACAATCGAATAAATTACTGCTCCTGCCGCTAACAACATTTCAAACAGAAACAGTCCTGAATATCCCAGAGCATCTGCTACTCTTCCGCTTCCTACCGCCAACAACATACTGCTCAAATGAGTCAAAACGGTTTGAAGCGTAAAATCAGTACCTTCCCGTCCTGGGCGAACATAATCCATTGCTGTAGTATAAACGATGACGGTGGACATGCTGTAACTACCCCATATCAACGCTATACCTGCATATAAAGCAAAAGTAGTAAAATTATTGTGCGAAAAGAAGAAAAAATAGCTTGCGGACAAAAAAACCATACTGGCAAATGCAATGCGTGAACGATAACGCCCCAGTTTACGAACGATAATACCTCCTAAGAAGGAACAACAAAAACCGGTTAAGGGACCTATTATGCCTGAAATAAATCCTATTTCTTGAATGGTGTAACCTTTATCTACCATATAGGGGCGTAACATGGCCAAAATACCGATTAATCCCGAATAACAGAGGAAAAGAAATCCAATCTGTTTCCAGATGTTTTTTTGTCGGAAAAAGAGAATTAAGTCGTAACGGGTTGCTTTCGGACGGGAAACTCCGCTTCGGACATCCTCCGGCTTTAAAAACCATAACGGCAAAAGAGCAATTAAGACAAACAGTGCCAAATAGGGAAGAATGACATTCCATCCCATTTGCTTGAAAAGCAGCAACAATACTCCACTCCCTACTAACGTCCCGGCAAAACTACCCATAGATTGCATACTGTTTACCAAACTCTTGTCTTTGCGGCTGAAACTTCGAACAGCCAATGCATCTGTTGCTATATCTTGAGTCGCGGAGGCTATAAAGGAGGCCAACGTCAAACCGAAGATAAGAGGCATGTTATGTTTGAGCTCAAGCATTGAAATCGTCAGGATAATGGCTGCGTAACAAAGCTCGGATGAGATAATCCAACGACGATAACTGTTTAATGATGAGGTGTGTCGGTCCACAAAAGGAGACCAAAGAAATTTTAACAACCAAGGTAATTTTATCAATTGTACCGCTCCGATAGCCGTCAAGGAAAAGGATTCCTGGCGCATCAAAACAGGTATAACTGTGCTGAAAAAGCTCATCGGAATAGATTGGGCTACATACAGACTGAGAAAAGTGGATAATTTGGCTACATCATGTTTCTTCATCTTGTATTTATTTAAATGTTCAGGGAAAGTTCTGCTCCTACCGTAAAGGGACGGCCTCGCTGTATATAGGAATTACCAAGTGCTTCAAAATAAAAGGCTGAATAGCGGGTATTGGTGATATTTTTAAACCAGGCTGATAAGGTATAGCGTCCTTTGCTGATGGAGATTCTTCCGTTAAGCGTATTGTAAAAATCCTGCATGGCACTATTGGCATCATTCCAGTAAAACCGCCCTAATCCCGTATATTGCATGCTGAAAACAATCCGGTCGTAATATTTACATCTGATATTGGAAAAAACGTAATCAAGACGAACAGACAAGGTGTTTTGTGGTACATAGGGTAAAAAATTCCCTCCATAATTTTTATCACCTGAGGTATAGTCTTTAAAAACGGCATGCGTATAACCGTA